>JAIORK010000028.1 GCA_021108215.1 bacterium
ACTTCCCACCTCATTCCCTTTGTCCAGACTTGGCCTGGCGCAAAACTCCGGCACCAATAAATTCGCATGTGAATAATTGTGATTTTTCAACCTGATCAATTGACGACGAAAGATACGGGAAATTGGCATATCCGTTTTCTCCATTTGTTATTTATATGGTTTGACGGATTTTTTCGGAATTTGTGACGATTTTTTCATATTGATTTTTTGGGCGCGCTAAATCGCGCCCCTACGGCGGGGATGATAAATCGTGACGGTATGGTGTTTAATCAACCGGTGTTTCAGGCGCGATGAATCGCGCCCCTACGGGGGGATGGTGGATTCCAATGGTTGGAATTCATTCAACCGTTATTGTGTTACGTTGGTTTTCGGATGCAACAAGAAATGTATGAATGGTATTGTAGGGGCGCGATTTATCGCGCCCTCATGCTTTCCATACCCACTCACGCTGTATTATCGTATTTCACATATTTCCAATTTCGGAATAATATAATTTAAAACTATATTTCTTGTAGCAACAGCTTGCCCTCTCTTCTGCACACCTTCCTGCACCATCCGAAACATTAATTGTGCCTTTTCTTTGGACCCTCTTTTTAGACGTTCTGACAAGTAATCACCATCACTTATTTCTGACTCTTCCACAAGTCTCTTTAATTGCTCTATTATTCCATTACCTTGTTGTCCCATTATATATTCAGCACAATAGAGATCACACTCAATCTCAGCCAACCATCCATCATCAGTAACCCTTTCCTCGAGAAAACATTTCGAAAAATAATCAACAACTTCACCGGCATGCTTTACACCTTGCACATATTCACGATAAAAAATATTATTTTTTATTTTAAGTAATATTAATACATTCAATATAATGGGATACATATGATGATTATCATGAGTATTCCTATCTACAAAAATAAATAATCTATAATAGTGTTCTATTTCTCGTAACGTTAGACCAAAACGATAACTTATTACCTCAAAACACATTATAAATCGCCCATAATCATCAGAGTGAATCCTTCCTTTTGCCTGCCGCTCTTGAAAATGTGCTGAAAATTTATTTTTCTGGTTAAATGACTTGCAATACTTCCCAGAATCATTCGTTGATAGTATAAATTCCATATCAAATAGTCGGCGCAAATAATTATCAACATCAATTTTTCCATAAATTGTTCTAATTGAAATTGACAATTGTATTTTATCTATCCCAAGCACAAATACTATTCGAGGAACATCAAATATATGCTTTATTTTTTCTAAAAGCTCAATAGAAAATATTGGTCGACATCAATCCAATTCATCCACAATAAATACCAAGGGATGATTTGTTTTTTGAAATACTTTTTCAGATAACTGGTTCAATACTTCTTTTAGTTTTTTTTTGTCCGAATGAGAATTCTTATATTTTTCAATTATTTGATTAGAAACAGACCTTAACTTTGGATCATCCAAATCTACATGTTTTTTCATACCTGTTTTAATCATATTAAAAGCCAAAGATTTCGCAGTATTTTTAATTTTTTTTGTTATGTCACTCTCGTTAACGTTTTTTACCACACCCCACATTTGACCAAGGATTGCAATAAAAGGGTCTTCGTTAAAATCATCTTCCCAGGCATTATAATAAATTGCTTCATAACCATCTTTTTCTAATTGAGCATGCCACCTTTGTAATAAAAATGTTTTACCAGTTCCCCACCCTCCATCAACACATAAAACCATTGAGTTCATCTCACTGGCGACAATATTTGTTAGACCATCTGCTATTATTTTTCTGCTCAAAGTGTCATCTTTCCAAATATTTTGACTATCAATTATCTCTTCATTTATTTTCAATGGTAAATTCATTTCTATCGCCTCATTTGTATTTTAGGACAGAGTGATCTTCCCCTATTATATGCCCATCATTGCATGAGATTCTACAAGCCAATAAACTGAAGCCATTAGAAACATCACCGCCGATAATATATATAAATAAATCATTTTATACTTAAACGTGAAGAAAATCGAGCTCAATAGAATTGGCCAAAAAATTATAAAAGCCAGACCAAATCCTTCCCTATTGCCCAACTCAGTTATTCCCACTAAATTACCAAAACTCTTGGGTAATGATATAATTGCTGTTAAAAACATTATAAACACATTTTCAATTTGATTTATTATATGGCTACTTGCATTTCTATATTCTACATAAAAACTAACTGTCGCAATAATTACACCTACAAATATAAGCGCACAAAATGAAACGACTATATGTAAAATACTTTTAAATTTACATTTTCTTAAACTCAATTTATTCACCCACCCTGATCAATTTCAAATCCTTTCACTTACCGGTTTGCTCAAAAATATTTCTACCGAAATACCATTGTGTACTTGGTACCGGAGTTCGAATAACCGAACAAGGACGTTAACCGTATAATCGAACTCCTGAAGTTGCTCCAAAAGAAACGGGACGGAAACGGGACGTATTTGAATTAAGGAATTAAGCCTCCCTTTCTTCGCCCTGCCTGCCCATGATTGGCAGGCCTCTTCGACGCCGTACATCTCCCGGCTCTCTTTTTTGAGCAATGCCACAAGCCAATGAGGCCAGACAAAGGTCTCTTTTTTTAGACGCGCTGTGGTGCTTTTTTATAATGTAAAAACAAGAAATCGCTTGGCATTGTGGACAAACGGATCAACAGACAAACCCTGGTTTTAATTATTATATTGTTGTAGGTGACCAGGATGTCGAAAAAACCGCCACAGATCAAACTGCACAAATAATTATGCGCCTATGAAATGGAAAATGACAAGAAAAAAATCGATTCCAACAAAGACGGAAAAGTATGCAAGGATTTTAGTGATTTCCAGTCTAACCCAATGGAAGTTCCGGTTGACAGAACCGGGAATTTCAAACAAAATTGGGAGGCTGAAAAATGACAGAAGAAGGAAAGATTACGATGAGCGAATTCAAAACAGTTGTCGAACGGTTTGAAGACAACCAGAAAAAAATCGTCGAATACATGCAACATGAGTTCGGATCTATACACCAGCAGTTCGGAAAGGTCAACAAAAAACTCGATGTGCATGACAGAAAATTCGACTCTTTGCATGAGCAAATCGCTCTGCTGCACGAAGGCCAGACCGCCATCCGCGCGGAATTGCGGCATAAACCGTCTATGGAGATGTTTGGAGACCTGGATCGACGGGTAACACGGCTTGAGAACAGGGCAAACGTCTGAACGTCACGACCTTTTTATTTAGTCCACAGATTAAAACTCCCACAAAAACAAATGCGGACAAACTGAAAAACTTGCACCACGGAGATCACGGAGAAGGGCAAAGGCGGGATAGGGTGAAAGCGTAAAAGCAAAAACCAAAGACTCTATCCACAGATTTCACAGATGACGCAGATTACATCCTAAAAAGATAAAAACTTTTAGAGTTAAAACATATCAGCCAAAAAATGATTTATGCCTTCACCCCTAACAAAGATTTTAATCTGCGCAATCGGCGTAATCTGTGGATTAAACAGTTTTAGGTTTAAAGGGGGGGGGTTACACCCCCATCATGTTCTAAAGGTGCGGATCGTCTTTCATCAAATAATTCTGCACGTAATCCGCGACAGCATTTTCCAGGGACATGAAGCTTCCCGGATATCCGGCCCCGATCAGTTTATCAATCGCCGCCTCGGTGCGGTATTGATAACGATCGCGCAAATTTTCCGGCATTTCTATAAATTCAATTTTCGGTTCCTGGGCCATGGCTGTAAAAACAGCATAGACCAGATCTTTCCAGGTACGTGCTTTTCCGGTCCCGACATTAAAAATGCCATTGGTCGTGGGATTATTCAAAAGCCACCACATGACCTCCACCACGTCTTTTACATAAACAAAATCGCGTACCTGTTCACCGTCGTTGTATTCAGGCTTGTAGGATTTAAACAGACCGACTTTTCCGGTTTCTTTAATTTGACCAAACGCTTTGTGCACAACACTTCGCATATCTTCTTTGTGATATTCATTCGGCCCAAAAACATTGAAAAATTTCAATCCGGCCATTTGCCGGGCTGCACCGGATTTCAGCGCCCACAAATCCAGCAAATGTTTTGAGTAGCCATACATATTCATGGGTTTGAGCCCCGGTGTCTTGGCATCTTCATCAGAATATCCCTGATCACCGTTGCCATAGGTCGCACCCGAGCTGGCATAAATAAAACGAACTTTGTGCACCAGCGACCATTCCGCCAACCGGCGGGTATACTGATAATTATTCCGCATCAAATAATCCGAATCCCGTTCCGTGGTGGCGCTGCAGGCACCCATATGCACAATTGCACGAATATCGGCAGGAAGACTGTCCGAATTTATTTTTTCAATGAATTCTTGATGATCGAGATATCCATCAAAACGGAGGTTTACCAAATTTTTCCATTTATCCGTATCATCCAACGCATCCACAACCAGGATATCTTCAATCCCTTGCGCATTTAATTTCCAGATAAACGCACTACCGATAAAACCGGCGCCGCCGGTAACAACAATCATGCCTGACTCCCTGGTTTTATTTTCCTGGATTTGAATTCAAAGACTTTTTTTTGAATCTGCTCGCTTATCATTTCAACCGGATAAATACCATCTACCACACCGGCTTCTACAACTGATTTGGGCATCCCGTAAACAACACAGCTTTCTCTCGCCTCGGCCAGGATTTTCCCTTTATTTTTACTGATCACAGCCGCACCTTGCGTTCCATCGTGGCCCATCCCGGTCAAAACGACACCCAGACAATTGGCACCGTAAACCTTGGCCGCAGACTCCATTGTCACATCCGCAGCCGGACGGACACTGTTTCGGGTAGGTCCCTGATGCAGCCGGATAACTTCCTTGCCGGATTCACTCACAACAATCATGTGATAATTACTCGGCGCAATATAAACATGCCCCGCCAACACCTCATCGCCGTCCTCCGCCTCCTTGACGGAAAGATTGCTGATACGATTCATTCTTTCCGCCATCGATTTGGTAAAACCGAGTGCCATATGTTGCACAATCAATACCGCTGCCGGAAAATCCGCCGGAAGATCCGGTACCACAGCATACAGCGCCCGGGGACCTCCGGTCGAACTCGCAATCACCACAACTTGGCGGCCGGCAATCATGGTCTCGGGAATACTAACAATCTGCTTTAATTTTTCATATTCCAAAAATGACAGTCGGGAAATATCCACCTGCGCAGCTGCCCGGACTTTCGCCACCAAATCCTCAGCAACTTTTGCCAGATCAAGACTGATCGGCCCGGAAGGTTTGCAGATAAAATCAACCGCCCCGTACTCAAGCGCCTTCATGGTCATCTCGCCGCCCTTTTCCGTATAGGCGGAAAGCATGACCACCGGTGTGGGACATTCGCTCATAATATAACCCAGGGTCTGCAGCCCGTCTAAATTGGGCATCTCTATATCCAGGGTTACCACATCAGGATGATAATCAGTAACTTTTTGAACGGCATCCATGCCATCCCGGGCCGTGGCCACAACCTCAATATCTTCGGCAGCATTAAGAATATTACTGATGGTTTTCCGCATAAACGCCGAATCATCCACCGACAAGACTCTAATAGTCCGAGAAGCATCCATTGGAGGCATGGTTTAAAAGAAGGGTTATTTTGCCAGCGCGCGTTCGACTGCTTCTAAAACGCGAGGCGGTTGAAATGGCTTAATAACAAAATCTTTGGCCCCGGCGGCAATCGCCTCAATGACCATTGCCTGTTGTCCCATGGCACTACACATAATGATAACAGCCTTGGAATCCACTTGAATGATTTCCTTAACCGCCTCAATGCCATTGACTTCGGGCATGATAATATCCATTGTGGTCAAGTCCGGTTTTAGGTTTTTATACATCTCTATTGCCTCTTTGCCGTCTTTGGCTTCTCCCACAATTTCATAGTTCTGTTTTTCTAAAATTCCCTTGATCATAACCCGCATAAAAGCGGCATCATCGGCGATGAGGATCCTGGCAGGCATTAGTTCTCCTCCTGAAGTAGAATACTTGAAGCATCCGGTGTCTCACCGGGCAAACTTTCTGTTGCAACTTGCTCGACCTGATGTGTTTCCTGTTCCGAAAGTATTTTATCAAAATTCAGCATAATTAAAATCCTGCCAGGTAATTTTCCAATCCCTGAAAGATACTCTCCTGCAATGTCGGCAACCATGGGCGGCGGCGGTTCAATCGCATCAACCGGGAGACGAACCACCTCGCTTACTTCATCAACAATCATCCCTAAAATTTGCCCTTCCACTTCCACCTCCATAATCCGCCGTTTTTTTTGCGGAGAGGCATCCAGCGGCAATTCAAAACGACGCCGCAAATCGAGAACCGGAATAATCCTTCCTCTTAAATTAACCACACCCTCAATAAACCGGGGTGCCCGGGGAACACGGGTTATCTCAACCAACCGAAGAATTTCATGTACTTGATGAATCGGCGCGCCAAATTCCTCTTCACCCAGTCTGAAGACCACTAATTTTATTTCATTTTTCATTTCCCGGTTTTCGTGCATGGTCATAACTCATGTTCCCCGGCCAATGCGGTTCGAACACGCATCATGCCGGTTTCGGAAAAATATTCCACTGAACGACCCGAAGTCCCGCCCGTATCTTCAGAAGCTAAAAAAATACCTGCTTCTTTTAATTTTTCTTTCACCGCGATAATGTTCCGTTGCCCGATATTCAAACTATCCGTATTGGAATTCTTGTTTCCAAAGACAAACATATTGGCCCCCCCCACCACTTTAGCCTGCAAACGTGCGACCGGGACACCCAATTGTGGAAAACGCTCCAACATCACCATAACCGCCGTATCCGCAAATTTAGCCGGATTGAGTTCCTGCTTGAAACGCGGCTGTTTGGAATCCGGCAACATAATATGAGCCATGGCTGCAATCTTGGTTTGGGGATCCCATAAGCCAAGACCCACACACGACCCCAAACCAAAGGTTATCAAACTATCTTTATCGCGGGCAATTTTCCAACTCGCCATACCCACTTTAATTCTTTCAGGCATCGACAACTCCCGCAGCTTTTTGTATCGCACCAACAATAATATCCAAAGAACCGGCTTCAGGAATCAAGAAGAAGGTTCCGGAAATTTTTGCTTCCGTCTCTATAATTTCAGTTTTAAGCATTAACGCATATTGTGTATTCACAGAAATTTCGACCAAAATGGTTTCTAAAATAGCGGTCATCGTATCAATTGCCAGCGCCGGAACAGATGGAATCATGCGCATATCCAGAAATTTTGCCAAAGCATTTAAATAAGCACCGGATAAAATCGCTCCCAATTCTTTAAGCGCGGATAACTTCATCTCGCTCATGAGCGCGGTCGACCCCAATGTCTGGCCCAGCAGCATATCTGTCAGCCGGATAAGATTATCATGCGGAAAAGTCACCAAAATTTTCGAGGGCAAATCGCCGAATACTTCGAGATAAATCCCGGCAACAATGTCCTCCGCCCCACCGACCTGTTCAGGAACTTTTTCAACCGGAATAATCATCACATCCGGAACAGACATGGTGATGGTACGTCCCACCAATTGAGAAAGTGCAGTCGCAGCATTGCCGGCACCGATATTCCCCAGCTCTCTTAGTGCATCGCGATAAAATTCATTAATTTGGTTGGGATCATCCATAAGAACTACTCCTCTTCCTGTTCAACTTTTTGAATCGCTTCAACAACGCCGGTCGGCTGAAAAGGTTTAATAATAAAATCACGGGCACCTGCCTGCATGGCCTCCACCACCAAGGCCTGCTGACCCATCGCGCTGCAAATTACAATTTTTGCTTTGGGATCAATCTCCACAATACGTTTGACTGCTTCAATCCCGCCCATTTCAGGCATAATCAAATCAATCAATGTAATGTCCGGCCGGAATTCCTGATACGCTTCAATCGCAACTTTACCATTCTCCGCCTCCCCAACAATCGCGTATCCATGGCTGGTAAGTATATTTCGCAACATCATGCGCATAAACGACGCGTCGTCTACGATGAGGATTTTACTTGCCACTTTGAATCTCCTCTCTTCAATTTCCCCGCTCTGATCCGGCATTCGCCGGACAAGAGAACGGGGATTTGGATATGATTTGTAAAAAATCATTATTACAATTCCGCAGTTTGTTTCTCAAACAAACTGTCCCCGGCTTAACATGCTTTACACTAATAATGCTATCCCGCTCATGTCATGCAGTTAAAGCCGGGGAATTCACGGTTAACATATTAAAAACATGCTTTATTTTTCCTGCATTTTCCCCCGCCCGGCACGGCGTTGCTATAACGCCGATTCTCCCCGCTCGCCGGTGCGAATACGAACAGTTTCCTCAACCGGAAGAACAAATAATTTCCCATCTCCCAAGCGTCCGGTCTTGGCTGTCGAAATAATTATTTTTAAAATCTTTTCCAGCAATGCTTCTTCAATAACTATTTCTAACACAATTCGGGGTTGAAATTCAACCAAGTAATTCCTACTCACTTTATGTGTCAACTGCGATCCATGAATACCATAACCCTTGGCCTCATAAACCGTCATCCCTTGCACCCCTTCCTGCAAGAGTGCGTCCTTCAATAATTCGAGCTTCGTGACCGGGATAATACATTTAATCAGTTTCATGCATCGCTCCTGTCATTGTGTTCAGCGTATCAGCCGGCGGTTCTTGGTTCCCGGCGAATAACGGAACTGATCCAACCAGTCTTGTGTGCTGCGCATCTTCTCGGTGGCCCGCATCGCCGCCTCTGTGTTTGGCGCCAGCTGGATAAAACGGTCCCAGGCGGCAATCGCCTCGTCCCACCAGTTGCGCAGGCTGTAAATTTTCCCCAGCCGATCATGGACCTCAATATGTTTTGGATTGAGTTCCAAGGTCCGGCAGTATTCCACCTCAGCCTCATCCAGCCATTTTTTTTGCAAATAAACCTCTCCCAAATAATAATGTGCATCCGGATAGTCGGGGTTTAATGAAACGGCGCGCAAGAGAACCTCCAACGCCTCGTCGGAACGGTCGAGTTTTTTATAAATCAATCCCAGATTGGTACAAGCCTCGACATACCGCGGATTGATTTTCAATGCTTTTTGGTACTCGTCTATTGACTCTTCAAAACGATCCGTGTTGCGATAGACATTGGCCAAGTCATAATGAGCCGCTGCATTGTTCGGATTGGCGCGAATATCCGCCTGCAGCTTTTCAATCGCTTCATTAAAAATATCTTTCTTCTTAGCCGCCGCCACCAGATTTTTTTTCGCGGTGTCATATTCCGGATCTATTTCCAAGGCATGATTAAACTCCTCGATCGCCCGATCATAGACACCTTTTTGGTAATAAATAACACCCAGATTATTAAATGCTTTGGCGTACTGTGAATTAATGGCGATCGCCTTGCGGTACGCCTCCAACGCATCGTCAAAATTCCCAATGCTTTTATACGCCATCCCCAGAGAATTGTGGGCGATCGCATTTTCCGCATCAATCGCCAATGCTTTTTGATACTCAATAATCGCTTCTTCAAAACGGCCCTTGTCCGCCAAAGCCAGTCCAAGATAAATATTCGCCTCACTGTCTTGCGAGTAAGCCGGCGAAAGCTCGATGGCCCGCCGAAATTCCCGGACCGCACCATCATAATTATTATGTCGATAATAATAAATACCCAGTTGATAATGCGCATCCGCATAATGAGGATTTTTTTCAATCGACCGTTCAATTTCCGTAATCGCCTCCTCGATTTTACCCTGCTTATAGTAGACGATTCCCAGTTCATAATGACATCGCACATTTTCCGGGTCATACTCGAATGCTTTTTGAAACTGATCCACCGCCTCCGGAAAATGCCCCTGATTCCGGTATAAAATCCCCGCATTGATATAGGCTTCCGTATACTGAATATCCAATTCAATGGCATGATGAAATTGTTTAAGTGCCTCGGGCAGCATTTTAAGTTCAAAATAAACTTCACCCAGGCTATTACAAAGCCCGGCATCCGCCGGGCTCACGGTCAGCGCCTTTTCATATTGCTGGATGGCTTCATTATACAATCCTTTGAGGCGATAAGCCTTGGCCAATTCTTTATACGCGGCCGACGGATCCCCTTCTTGCGCTGCGGTTGCAGCCTGTGAGGAATCGCCCCACCCTGAACCGCCCGCTTCACCTGCCTTGTAGTAATCAATCGCCAAATTGGTGGAGGCTTGCGCATACCCCGGATTAATCTCAACTGCCCGGGAAAATTCCCGTTCCGCTTCCTGGTTCATACCCTTATCCCCGTAGGCGAACCCCAAATTGTAATGCGCTACTGCAAATTCCGGATTAATTTCAACGCAGGTTTTAAATTCCTGGATCGCCTGATCATACGAACCTTTATTATAATACACCTCTCCCAACGTATTGTGCAGATCTGCAAAATGCGGTGCTTTGTCGATTGCGCCTTTTAAAAGGTCCAGTGCATCATCAAATCGCCCCAGACTTTTATAGACCGAACCAAGAGAATTAATGGCAAAAAGATGTGAGGGTGTAATTTCGATTGCTCTTTGATATTCCGAAATGGCCTCTTCATACCGTCCGGTATAGCGGAAAGCATTTCCCAAATTGTAATGCGCGTCAGCATCATTGGGATACATTTCAATGGCTCGTTGGTATGCCCCGATCGCCCGGTCATAAATACCCGTATTTTTATTGACTGCCTGAAGATTTTCCATGGCCTGGGTTAAATTATGATCAATCTCCAACGCTCTTTTAAATTCCTTGATGGCTTCTACATACATGCCTTTGGAATAATAAAACACACCGAGGTTGTTGTGCGCCGAGGCGTCATTTTGATCAATGCCGTACTCGAATTCCCGGATGCTTTGCATATCCTCGGTTCCGCTCATTGAAGCTCCCCTGCATCCGGCAAAACATCATGGGCCTGCACGTTTTCTAAAATATTTTCCAGATGCAATACTGTTATGAGACGATCATTGTACTTGCCGACACCGTAAATATATCTGGCATCCAACCCGCGCAATACCGCCGGCGAACTCTCAATCCGGTCCATGGGCAGCTGCACCACCGCCTCGACTTCGTCAACCAACAAACCAAAAATTTGTGACGCACACTCCACCACAATAATCCGTGACTCGTCGCTAAGTGTCTGTGATGCCTGTTGGAGTTTGGCTGCCAGATTCATGATCGGTACGACAATACCGCGATACTTAATCAGCCCTTCAATAAAGGGCGGCATTTTGGGCAATTGATTAATTTCCTGATGACGAATTATTTCACGGACAAAGAGCGCCTCAAAAGCAAAGTCCTCTCTGGCCAACCGGAAGGTAACCACCAAAAGCCCTTGGAGCGCATTTAAAACATCATGTTCATTCACATAACCGAGACGAACCAGCGTTTTTCCCAACGGCTCGGCCGAACGCTGCTGTTCACCCAGCGCTTTTTGCAGTTGATCCCGTTGTAAGCGCCCGCTTTGCACCAACAATTCGCCCAAAGATTTTTCCTGCTGCTTTTGGATAAAACTCATGTCCCCGTACCCTTCATAAATTTTATGTTATTCCGCAAAATCTCATTCTGCGGATCAAGCTCCAAGGACTTTTCCCAGACCTTAAGTGCCTTTTCCTTCTCCAGCTTTTTATAAAAAATATTGCCGAGTTTGAGATACGCTTCAGCATTATGCGGTTCCAATTCCAGGACATCTTTGAATGCCGCCTGGGCACGATCAAAATCCGAAGTCCGGTAAAGAAAATTGGCCATCCCGACATGAATACTCGTATCCTTGGGTGACAACTTACGGGCCTGCTCATACTCCTTGAGGGCCTCACCTTGATTATCCTGTTGATCATAGATAAAGGCCAGCATTTTATGCAAATTGGCATCATCCGGATTAATCTCCAAAACCTGCTTGTAGGCTGCCACCGCTTCTTCCCGTTTTCCCAGTTTGGCATAAATCTGCCCCAGCAGCGTAAACGCCTCAATATTTTTCGGATTCACCTTGAGCGCGCGCTGGACAAACATAATCGCCTCTTCGGATTGTCCCAGCCGAACAAGAATCGTTCCAAGATTTTGCAGACTGATGACATCATCCGGATTAATTTCCAATGCTTTCCGGCAGGCTGCTTCCGCTTCCGCAAATTGTCCCATTTTGGATTTCAACCCGGCGATAATATTGTGAACACCGGCGTGTTTGGGATTAATTTTCAGCGCCGATTCATATTCCTCCACACCCTCGGCATATTTACCCTGGCTCTCATAAATATAGCCGAGCTTAAAATGAACTTCGGAAAGATTAGGATTGATTTTCAAGGCCGACACATACTCGCTGCTCGCCTCGGTCAAAATACCCTGTTTATAATATACGTCTCCCAGATTATTATGAATCCCCGAATCATCGGCATTAATCTCCAGGGCTTGCCGATATTCACGAATCGCCTCATCCAGCTTGCCCGTATTGGAATAGATCAACCCCAGTTTGCAATGCGCATTGATGTGTTTGGAATTTGCTTTCAGGACGCGGTTGTATTCCTCCACCGCCTCATCATACTTCCCGATATTGGAATACAGCACCCCGAGCTGAAAATGAACTTCCGGGGCTTCAGGATTAAGTTCCAGTGCTTTGCTGAATTCGCGTATGGCATCTTGATAACGCCGTGTCAAAGAAAAAGCCACGCCTAAATTAATATGGTCTTGAATTTTATCCAATGAAAAATTGCCTCCTACGCTTATTCCGTATCCGGCCCGGCTTCCTTTTTCTGATAAATCCGCTCCCGAATATCCCGGATATGATACAGCCGGCGCATATCTCCCAAAAGTGTTTCCGTTTTTCCCAATACTAAAAAACCATTGGGACGAAGCAATTCGTGAAAACTCTTGAAAAGTTTTTCCTGCAGCCCGGCGACAAAATAAATCAAAACATTACGGCATACAATCAAATCAAATCGTCCAACCGGCATCGAGCCCGTTAGATCATGCTGCCTAAACTGTACATGTTCCGCAATCGATCGATTGATCTTCCATGTCATTTCTGTTTTTTCAAAATACTTCTTCCGTAAAAAAACCGGAACATTTTTGATTGTCTCATCACGATACTCTCCCTGCCGGGCCCGTGCCAAAACCGTGGGATCAATATCTGTGGCCAAAATCTCCCAAATGCCGGAGGCGGGCAAACCTTCTTTCAATCTAATGGCCAATGAATAGGGTTCTTCCCCATTGGCGCAACCGGCACTCCATATGCGGATATTTCTTTGCTTTCCAATCTCCGGGATGATGATCCGCTTGATCTGATCATAAACCACAGTGTCACGAAAAAAATTAGATACATTAATTGTCAACCGGTCCAAAAGCCGGCCATATTCTTCTGAATCATTCTCCAGCAGCTGCCGGTATTTCACATAACTATCAAGTTTCGTCGCCCGCATACGGACAGCTAATCGCCTTTTTAAATAATTAACCTTATACTGCTGACAATCAAGACCCACCTGTTTTAAAATCAGCTGGCAGAGTTCTTGAAATTGGTTTTCAGTCTGAAACGTCATTTTTTTGTCCCAAGATAAACTATATCTCCTTGATGAATAATATCACGAGCAGCAATCACACGTCCAATGCTTATTTTATCATGGTTTTCTATGATCTTCACCCAACCCACTTCTTCATACCACTCTAGAATACATTGCCCCGCTTTGGGAAGACGCTTTTTCATATATTTATATATAATATATTTTGCATTTTTTTGCATGTTTTTTGTAGGAAAATTTGTTAAAAATATTGTATCTCCTGTCGTGATTATCAAACGATCCTCCTTACTATCTAATAACGCTGTACAACACTTCTTCATTAGTTCTGCTGAAATGTAATACCGGCTTGGTCGAGACGGATTGCCAATCTCAGATGGTTGGGAATCTTTTTTGAATTCATCAGCAGTTTCACCCGCAACCGGTGTCACCAGCGCCAAGGCTGCTTGCACCGGCAGCAACATAATCGCTAAAAAAACCCATAGTAACCTGTATTTGCTTTTTTTTATTACTTGCCGCATCATGTCACCCCTTATCCTCATTATAAACCATGCAAACCGCCACACGGCCTATTCATAGGAACGGAAAAAAAAACAGGTTATAAACCAAAATGATACATTTTTACCATGATTAAATGCATAGCAGGATCAGTCGTTAAACTCTATTTAGTCGATCCTGAAGACTATTGAAAAAACAGTAAAAAGGGCATGTTATAATTTGCACAATTACGTAAAAAAGCAAGGATTTCCTGCAAAGTGCGACCGTTCTAAGGGCAAAGCAGACCTGTGCGTATTGTTGAACGAATACGCTGCCGGGGTATGGCCTGACAGGCTTATTCAGCATCCGGCGGCTCATTGCAGGCTGTTATTTTTATGTCCCCGTAATATTATATGGCCCCTTTGCAGCAAAACAGAGAAACAATGCGCACAGATCCGGCCTGTGTGATGATATAAAACCACGGAATGACCTGGTCAAAAAATCATTTTCCGGTTAACTTTTTCAGGATCGACTATTTATGCGTGAATAAATGAAGAAAACAAAAGATGGGACACTGTAAAAAATCAGCAAATTATTTTTCAGGTAAAATTGCCGATACAATCCGGGGTATTTTCTGCCAATCAGGCAGGATTTGAATGCACTTGAATCCGTGGGCCAGAAACATATCGCCAACCGCAGCGCTCTGACCAATTCCTATTTCACAAACACACAACCCACCTTGACAAAGCAATTGCCGGGCTGTGCCAACCACTTTCTCAATCATCCTAAGTCCGTCCACGCCGCCATGCAGTGCCATCCTGGGCTCATGGCGCACTTCTGCCTGAAGTTGCTTCATGTGTCCGGTCATGATATAGGGTGGATTCGCTGTTACCAAAGAAATTTTACTGTACTGTTTTTTGGGAATCGCTGTGGTCATATCCCCTAGAAAAAAATAAATATTTTTTTGTTGCATCTTTTTTTTATTGATTCGTGCCCAGGCAAGCGCACGCTTAGATTTATCCACAGCCAAAATCGTTGCCTGCGGATATTCAAGCCCCAACGCCAACGCTATATTCCCCGAACCGGTGCACAAGTCCGTTAGGATACTATTTTGCCGCTTAGGGATAAATCGCTGTTTAACAACTTCGAGTAAAAGTTCGGTTTCCGGCCTGGGAATTAAAACACCCTTTCCTACGGAAAGCGTCATTCCCCAAAAATCTTCAGACCCCAAAATATATTGGAGCGGCACATGACGGCATCGCGCTTGCAGAACCTTTTTAAGTCTTATGACTTGCTTACCGGCGAGTCTTTTTTCCGGTAACGTCAACAACGCCGCTTTGGAAATCCCGATTGATTGGCATACCAAATCCCGGCTGGTACGCTGCGGTGCCTCAATCCCTGCTTTTAGCAAGACTTGTTCAATCCGCTGTTGCCAATCACCAATAGTTGTTTTTCCTGTCATGTCCCAAACCTTATTTCAGTTGACTTTAAATGATTCATAATTTAACATAGCTTCAGTAACATTTTAAAATTAATACTTTTATACGCTTCTCGTTTTTATCACTATCCAAATTCACTACCAAACCAAATAAAGCGGGAAAAATACACTTGGATGGTTTTATGACTTTAATTTTACGCCCACATCACATTCTGTGCAGCCTGGGATTCAATGGATACGGCTATTCCCCTGAATTCATTGCTGAAATCGCGCGTATTACAAAAATCATCAAATCCGGACGTGTAAAAACAGTTATTATCCGGCCCGGCTTTGACAATGTTTGCCAAAGCTGTCCACACCATGAGTATGAATGCTCCCCTGAAACACTTGGTCCGCGAGGGCGTCATGCCGCAGAGCTCGACCGGCGTACTCTGCGGGCTTTAAAACTTAAACCGGGACATCCCTATCCGCTGCCGGAAATCAATGAACGCATCGCCAATTTATCAGAAAAAAACTTCCAGGAAATCTGTTTAGGCTGTGAATGGCAAATATTAGGCATCTGTCGCGAAAGCTTCCTGGCACTAAAATCACGGTTAAAAAACCCATCCTAAAAACATACCCGTGCGACACAATCCAGCGTCTTATTCTCCAGCGAGTTTAGATGCCTGATCGGCAGCTTGGAGCTTTTGTATCATTTCCTGAATATCACCATTGATGAACATTTCAAGATTATACAATGAAACCCCGATCCGATGATCCGTAACCCGGTTTTGCGGAAAATTATATGTCCGGATTTTCTCACTCCGATCACCGCTGCCAACCTGCGATTTACGATCCGCCGCCAGTTCTTTAGATTGCTCCTCTTCCCTGACTTGTTGTAATCGTGCTGTCAGCACTTTCATGGCCTTGGCTTTGTTCTTGGTCTGGGACCGTTCATCCTGACATTGGACAACAATCCCGGTTGGCAGATGGGTTATGCGTATGGCGGAATAAGTGGTATTAACACTTTGTCCCCCGGGACCGGATGAACAAAAAATATCAGTCCGCAGATCACCTGGATTAATGGACACATCCACTTCATCCACTTCGGGCAAGACCGCCACTGTCACTGCAGAGGTATGAATCCTCCCGGAAGCTTCCGTGCTGGGCACACGCTGCACACGATGCACACCGGCCTCAAATTTCATATGCCGATAGACTTCTTTTCCATCTATCTGAAAAACAATTTCCTTATAACCGCCCAGTTCCGTCTGATTACTATCCAAAACACCAATCTTCCAATGTCTGGCCTCGGCAAACCGGCTGTACATACGAAACAGATCCCCGCAAAACAGGGCGGCTTCATCGCCACCGGTCCCCGCACGAATTTCCATAAACACATTTTTTCCATCATGGGGATCTCTGGGTATTAAATGCTGTTTAAGATCGCTCTCCAGTTGGGTTAATTTCCCCTTCAACAGCTGCGCTTCTTCTTCAGCCAATGCGGCCATCTCACCACCCGCCGCCTGCATCTCTTCAGTATCCTTAAGTTCCTGCTCCAGTTTACGGTATTGCCTGATCGCCTCAACCACTTCGGTGAGTTCAGAATGCTTGCGCACCACCTCACGGTACCGGTCCTGATTCTGCACCAAACCGGGGTCCGAAAGCTTTTCTTCCAGATCAACATACTTTCTTTCAATTTTTTCCAGTTTGTCCCTCATGAGTATCCTCTTTAAAATCCATTGGCTGCGTCAACATCCCAAAGATCGCGATGTGATCTTTCCGCTCCTATCCATCCCTGACGTCCCGGGAATCTGCGTAAACACAATGGTGCCCCACGGACTTGCCCGTGGTACCCCATTTGATCCTGCACCGCGCGTCAGTTTGGCCGCTATAAAATGTATTCAGCGCAGAACAACTCCTAGGATGTTCTGCAAAACGGGATAAAAAAAACCACAGAGTCCAATTTTCCGGCAGGTTCTTCCATCGGAAAACAAATCACTCTGTGGCTCACCTAATCGTTTAAATCAATGCAACCACCCAACATCCCTCGTCGAAACCGACATTCCTGCTATATCAAGAGTATTGGGCTGTGTCATCACCGGTATTCCTCGCAAAAAATAACTTCCTGACAGCACAAAACTCACCGGCCGATCCAAAAGGCTGCAGTGAGTTTTGGTTGAACAAAAAACTATTTGGATTCTTTCTTCTCATACCGACGGCGGAATTTCTCGACCCGGCCTGCGGTATCAACTAATTTTTGGGTTCCGGTAAAAAACGGATGACAATGTGAGCATATTTCCACACGCACTTTAGGCGGCGTGGTGGAGCGCGTTTCAATCACATTCCCGCATGCACAGGTAAATGTGGTATCCTCATATTTTGGATGAATTTTTTGTTTCACTGCTTTTTCCTCCGATACTCAAAAAAACAAAATAGCATTATTTAAAAGAGCGGTATCCTACCATACCGAACTTAACTTGGCAAGTTTTTTTACTTTAAAATACAGGGGTATCCCACCAACGGACTAAGTGTTCATCGCATCCAGAAAAGCCTTGTTATTCTTGGTTTTCCCCATTTTATCCAATAAAAGTTCCATGGCTTCAACCATGGAAATAGGATTGAGAACCTTCCTGAGAAGCCAGATTCTGGCCAAATCATCAGGTGGAATAAGCAACTCTTCTTTTCGTGTCCCGGAGCGCTGAATATCAATTGCCGGAAAAACACGCTTTTCAACCAACTTGCGATCCAAACACAGTTCCATATTACCTGTTCCCTTAAACTCTTCAAAAATGACCTCGTCCATACGGCTGCCGGTGTCCACCAAAGCAGTCGCAATAATCGTTAAGCTCCCGCCTTCTTCCAATGCACGTGCCGCACCAAAAAACCGTTTAGGCCGCTGCAGCGCATTGGAGTCAACACCACCGGATAAAATTTTGCCGGATGAGGGAATAATCGTATTGTATGCCCGGCCCAGACGTGTAATCGAGTCGAGCAAAATAACGACATCACGTTTGTGCTCAACCAGGCGTTTGGCTTTCTCAATCACCATCTCGGCCACCTGGACATGACGATCTGCCGGTTCATCAAACGTGGATGAAATAACTTCGCCGTTGACCGAACGCTGCATATCCGTAACTTCTTCCGGGCGTTCATCAATTAGCAGTACAATCAACCAAATATCCGGATTATTGGCGGTAATGGCATTGGCAATTTTTTGAAGTAAAATAGTCTTTCCGGTACGCGGCGGTGCCACAATCAGGCCGCGCTGGCCTTTTCCGATCGGGATTAATAGTTCCATAATCCGTGTACTGATATCGCCTTTATCATATTCGAGTTTAATTCGCTCTTTCGGGTGAATCGGGGTCAGGTTATCGAACAGAATTTTATCCGCCTGTTTTTCCGGCAGTTCAAAATTTATTTTCTCCACTTTGAGCAAGGCAAAATACCGTTCTCCCTCTTTGGGCGGCCGCACCTGTCCCGTAATGGTATCACCCGTACGTAAATCGAAGCGCCGAATTTGCGAGGGAGAAACATAGATATCATCCGGGCCCGGGAGGTAGTTATAATCCGGCGAGCGCATAAATCCAAACCCGTCAGGCAAAACTTCCAAAACCCCCTCAGCAGTAATTTCTCCGTTTTTCATGGCTTGGGCTTCAACAATTTTAAAAATCAGCTCCTGCGTTTTCAGCCCGGAAACGTTTGTCAATTTCAGTTTTTTCGCCATGTTGTTGAGCTCAGAAATGCTCTTGTGTTTCAACTCCGTGATGTTCATAAATAATATTTCTCCCTGATTATGGTTTGATCCGGCAGGACACTGTGTATAAAACCCCATTTGTTTTTATTAAACGGCTTTTGTATCTGGTCGGTTTATTCATGTTTACTATCGGTCAAGCCCCAAAAAAATTAACCTATTTAATTGCTTTTTGTCAGTAAACCAATAATTTCGTGCCTAATGATTGGAATCCAAAACTCGCGGGATAACGCAACGACAGCAATCAAGCAAGGTCGCTCCGTTTTGGTAGGCTAGTTGAGTATAGCCAAGCTTTCAATCCCTGTCAATCTTTTTTTGGGTTCCCCGCCTCATAGATGCTGACCCTATCCCGACCTGCATGCTTTGCCTGGTAAAGCGCCTCATCCGCCGAAACAATCAACGACTCCTGTGAAAACGCATCTGTCGGATACGTACTGACACCTGCTGAAATAGTCAGAGTCAACTTCAACCCACCAATATCAATGAGGGTTGCCTTTAAAAACCGGTTAATCGATTTGGCCACCTCCGCAGCACGGACTTTGATTGTATTGGGCAGCAGGACCGCAAACTCCTCCCCGCCGTATCTGGCCACCAAAGCTGTGGGCCCGGACATTTCTTGAATCCGGGCGGCAGCTTCCACCAGCACCGCATCCCCCACCTGATGTCCGTTTTTATCATTCACCTTTTTAAAATGATCGATATCCAGCATAATCAGGGACAGGGGTTGGTGATAACGCTCGGCCCGGTGAATCTCCTCACGCAGCCGCTCCTGAAAATACCGATGCACATAGAGTCCTGTCTGGCTGTCTGTAAAAGAAAGCGTCTGCACCTTCCGGTAAAGCAGAGCTTTTCGCAAGGCAAACACAATTTGCTTTCCCAACACCTCCGCTTGTTTAAAATCCTGAGGTGAAAAGGCAATCGGCTGGGATGACCCCAGCAACATCACACCAATCACAATCTCATGCACAACCAAAGGCATAATAATCAATGCACGAAACGGCGTTTCCTGACGCAAACCATAAAACCGGGGATCAGCCGTCAAATCCTTGAGACGTAAAGGACTGTAATTATCCCCCAACCAACTGCGCAAATTCACTGCCTTAAGCTTGGCAGGGAATCCCGCATCGGAAATTTCGTGTTCCTGGGTCAATACTTTTTGGAAATCACTGGTATCCTCCTCAGGAATATAAAAAGCCAGACGCACATCCTCTTCCGATTGTGCTTGAAAATGGTGGGGCAATATTTGCGAAACTTCCACCCTTGCCTCATCCAACATGGTCTCCAACTTAAGAATCCCGGAAAGTTTTTTAGCCACTTCATATAATTTTATCAAACCTTTGAGTCGTTTCTCATAACCTTCGATTTGACGCCGGATCATAAAAGCTTTACGCTCGATTTTCAACAATTCTTTTTCCTTAGGTTCCCGAATATCGAGGTATTCCTTTTGTAATAATTCCCTATCCTTGTACTGCAATGCCAAAAAGCCAAAAAGCCCCCCAAAGGTCACGACTTGAACGATCGCGATACTCTGGGGAAGCCAGGCATTCAGATAGCACCCCACCACCGTGAGTGCCGCCAGCAGGGTAAAGATAAAAGCACCGATGACATCTTCCAACATGCTTGCCAACAAGATCAGCGGCAATAAAAGCAACAAGAAAAAACCGGTTACCTCCGACTGTTGTCCCAGCAATATCAAACAAACAATCAAAATATATGCTGCTATTAGGATGCCGTAATGTTTTTTCTTCCGGTTCATGAATCGCCTCCAGCCAGCACGATCCGGTTTCTTCCATTCCGTTTTGCGGTATAAAGTGCCTCATCTGTAATCCGTATAAGCTCATTCATATCCGTGCCGTGACGCGGGCACTCACCGATGCCCCCACTGACGGTAATACTCATCTCGGTTCCGCCTGCAATAAATGTTTGCTTTGCCACGCGATCCCGCAGACGTTCCGCCATCACCAGAGCCCCTTCAATTTGTGTGTTGGGCAGGATAATGGCAAACTCTTCACCACCGAAGCGACAGAGTAAATCCGCCACCCGGGCCTCCTCGCGCAAAAGTTCCCCAAGTTGCGAAAGGATCTGGTCTCCGGCCAAGTGCCCCAGCCGGTCATTGATCCGTTTAAAATGATCCAGATCCAAAATAAACAGTGAAAAAGGTGTCGCATGTTCGCGGTTGCGACTCAATTCCTCCTCAAACCGCTGGTTGAAAAAACGGCGGAGATAAAGACCGGTCAAACCATCTGTAATCGCCAGTTCCTGAGCATACTGATAAAGCCGGGCATTTTCCGCAGCCACCGCCGCTAAATCCGCAATGATGGTAAACAACCTTAAGTCGTCCTTTGTAAAAATATTTTCCCAGGGACTTTCGGCCCTTAATATACCGATCAATTTCCCTTCCGCCATCATGGGTGCGATCATAAGGCTGCGTACCATGGTCTCGTGCCCTAGGGGTTGAAAACGAAAATCATCATTGGTATCACAAACCAACAAGGTGGAACAATGCTGGGTCGTCCAGCTGCCGTACTGGTCACCCGCGACCTGGTCGGCATCAGGCTGTTCCGGAATCCCCTGTACCAAGGACTCCTTTTTATCAGGAAAATCAAACACCAGCTGATAACGCCCGCGTTCCGCACCGATAATTTCCCGCACTTCAATTAAAACTTTCTCCGCCAATTTTTCCAATTTAAGTTGTGATCCAAAAACCCGCGAAACCCGGTTTAATAATGAACATTTTTGAAATTTCTTTTGGTTGGATACATTAACGATCAAATCGGTCTTATATTGTTCGCGTATCAAAGTGAGGCGTTCCGCAATCACATCAAGGTGTCTTTGGTCCTCGATTTCCCGTTTGATATTGCGATGCTGAAAGATCAATGAAAAAATCCAAATAATCAGGATCACGGGAATATGAAAAAGCATCTCCAATCGATAAAGCGCATCCACTTCGCGGACTCCGGCAAACCAGAAAAAAATAATCGAAAAAATCATCAGACTGTTGCCCACCGCCAAATTAAAGCCCAGCATGCCGATAATCGGCGGCAGCAACGCCAGACTGAGCCAGCCCACATCCCTCACCAAATAGGTCAAACCAATAATCGCCGGATAAAACCCAACTAAGGCTGCCAGAAAAACCCAGCGGCGCACGGGATGTTGTCTTAGTACCCAGAACATCATCGTCCACCCTTGCCGGTAATTTTTGAGAGTATGCGCGGCCAAACTTCCTCCGCACCTTTTTTCACATCCATATCCGACCCAAGGTTGGGAAGAATAAAATCAGAATTTTTTTCATATTCCTCATCTTTACTCTGGATGCGTACCCGGATGGAAGCCTCTTCCATCGAAAGCCGCTTGCTGTCCGCCAGACGCTGAACCCGCAAGCCGCCGGGTGCCCGGACCCATAGCACGGCATCTCCCATCCCCCGAAAGGATTTTGCAGGGTAAACCGCCATATCGAGAATAATAGGCCGGCGACTGAGTTTGTGATGAAGCCGGATCTTGGCATCCAGCAATTTCCTAAGTCTTGAATGAGTTATTTTATTGAGGATTTCAAGGCTGGCGGGATCGGAAAAGACCCTCGCGCCCAGCTTGTCCCGCCGAATAACACCCGCAGCATTGATTGCCCAGGGACGTTCCGGCAGCCGGTTTCCCTGAACATCCACAAAATCCTCCGGCAAAAAAGAAACCGGTGAGCCTTTTTTTTTCATATATTTGACGCCACAAAATTCCCGAATAATTTCACGCCAGGCTTCCCCGCCTGGTTTTAGCAGCCGATGGGCAAGGCGATCAACATCCACGACCCGTGCTCCCTGTTTTTTAAACACGGCTGCCACTGTACTTTTTCCAGACCCGGTCCCGCCGGTAATCACAATCACAGGAGCACGATTTTTTTTAAGCACCCTATCTACCTCACAAAATAACGAATAGAAAAATTCCAACCCAGCCTATTGCGTTGCTGATGAAAAACCACACCACCGACATTTGGCAAAAAAACCTAAAAATAAAAACCGAAATTTCTAATTATTATACCATCTTATCCAAATTAAAAAATACGGCAGCGAACCGATTCGCCCTAAGTGCTGGTTTTTAAAAAAACTTGTCCGGCGAATGCAGGACGCACCACAAATTTCAGTGGAACACCAGGGGACTTTATCGTCAAATCCGGCTCTAGCGTATGGATACAGTATCAATTTTCCTCTAAAAATCAGCACTTAAGACGAACAAAAACAGTGCGTTTTATAATTTGGACAGCAGTGTTATTATACGGAATTCCCCACAAAACAAAACCCGGAAAATCATTTTTTATGCTACGTGTGAGCTTCCATCCAATTTCGTCCCCAGGCCGCTTCCACTGTCAGCTCAACTCGAAGCGCCACAACGCCGCTCATTTTCTCAACAACCGTTTGCTTAAGTGTTTCCATCTCGGCTTCGGGTCCTTCAAACAGCAATTCATCATGTACTTGCAAAATCATACGCGACTGCCATGTTTCTGCGAAAAGTGACTGATCAATATCGATCATGGCTTTTTTAATAATATCGGCTGCTGATCCTTGAACGGGAGTATTAATTGCCATTCGCTCAGCAGCTTCCCGAATATTCCGGTTGGCAGCTAAAATGTCCGGCGTCATCCTGCGCCGCCCCATCAGGGTTTCCACGTAGCCATTTTCTCTGGCTGCTTCCAACAAGTGGTCCAGATAAATCCGTACCCCGGGATAACGCGCATAGAACCCATCAATAAAATCTTTGGCACGCATCGGGGGGATGCGTAATTGGCGTGAAAGCCCATAGGGGCTGACCCCATAAGCAATCCCGAAATTGCATGTCTTGGCCTGACGTCGCATATCGGTCGTCACATCCTCCAACGGCACCTTAAAAATATCCGCGGCTGTGGCTGAATGAATATCCAATTTATCCACAAAATCTTTTAGCATCTGTTTATCTTGCGAAAGGTGTGCCAGTAAGCGGAGTTCAATTTGCGAGTAATCAGCTGAAAGAATACGTTTTTCAGAATTTCCGGCAATAAACATCTTTCGCAAAACCCGTCCCCGTTCAGTCCGAATGGGGATATTCTGCAAATTAGGTTCCGATGAAGAAAGCCGGCCGGTGGCAGCCCCAACCTGATGAAACGAGGTATGAATCCTTTTGTCTCTTTGATCAATCAAGCCGGGCAAAACATCCAAATAAGTTGATTTCAACTTTTGCAATTGACGAAATTCCAAAAGTTTGGCCGGCAGCGGGTGCTGGTCCGTCAAATTTTCTAAAACATCTACACCCGTTGATCTCCCGGTTTTGGTCTTTTTTCCAGGCAAAAGCCCGAGACGTTCAAATAATATTTCCGCCAATTGCTGCGGTGAGCGGAGATTGAACTCTACGCCGGCAATTTCCCAAACCACCTTTTCGAGCACACCAATCTCCTGCCCCATCGCTTGCGACATTTCCTCAAGTGCTTTAACATCAATGGCCACGCCCATTGCCTCCATTTTTGCGAGCACCGGAAGCAGCGGTAATTCCAATGTCCTGTAGAGCTCTCCGCCATCCACAGCCGCGAGGCGGTTATCCATCGAGGGCGCGATCATCACAATTGCACACGCGGCTGCCTCCGGGCGGTCTTCCGGCCATGCCCCGCCTAAAACCCGGGTAATAAATTGTTCCAGTTTATTGGATGGCAGATCAATTAAATGAGCGGCAAGATGAAGGTCAACATAAGGTCCGGCCATTTCCAGACCGGCTTTAAAAAGCGCGGTCACCAAAGGTTTCATATCATAACTGATTTTTTTAATTGCTTTGTCGGTTAGCAGGGAAACCCAATCACCGCCGTGGCGGAGCAATTCCGGGAGCGTCTCTATCGGGGCCGCAATCCAAAATGGCAATACAGCATCGGCTGCCAGTGCAATTCCCTGCGGAAAAATCTCAATAACCACTTGCTTTTTTTTCTGAGCCCGAGTAATAACATCCGCAATCGTCGTGGCTGCTTCGATACCCTTCGTCCATTCGGCTGCCGGCGCGCCGGCGCTCATGCCCCGGCTCATCAACAGCCGTTTAAAGCCGAACCCGGCCAATGCATGAAATCCGGATTCCGGAAGTTTTTTCCCGACCACACACTCTTTTAATTGGAATGCAATCGGCACATCTTCAATAATTTTTACCAAAGCATAGGATTGCTCTGCCAGCGCCTGATTGTCCACCAACTTCTCCCTGAGCTTACTCTTGCTGATTTTATCCACTGACCGGTAGATTTCCTCAAGCGATCCATAGGTGTTGACCAACTGAATTGCGGTTTTTTCTCCAACACCGGGGACTCCCGGGATATTGTCTGAGGCATCACCCATCAATGCCAGCATATCCCGGACATATCCGGGTTCCACGCCAAAAACCCGTTTCACTCCGGCCTCATCTAAAATTTCATATTCGCCCTTGCCGCCGCGAACCGTACGTGCAATGTGAACTTTAGGCGTCACCAACTGAAATAAATCCTTGTCGCTACTTAATATCAAGGTCTCAAATTTTTCTTTTTCCGCCATTCGGCTCAAAGTGCCGATAAGATCATCTGCTTCCAACCCGGCTTTTTCACAAACCTGTACTTGAAACGCCGCAACCAATTCTTTAATCAATGGAATCTGCGCGACCAGATCATCCGGCGGCGCTTCGCGCTGTGCCTTATAATCCGGATACATTTGATGCCGATGCGTTGGCTCCGGCCGATCAAACGCCACCACCATATGCGTCGGCGAAAATTTATCAAACGCATTTAAAAGCATGTGAGCGAAACCATAGACCGCATTGACCATCCGCCCTTGCGGATCGGTCAAGGGCTTGATGGCATAAAATGCCCGGTAAATATGCGCAGTTCCGTCAACAATAACCAGCTTCTTCGACACAGTGTTTCTCCTTTTCCACAACCTATCCCATCCGGCGTGGCAAATTCTATTTTTTTCGGATAAAACCGACCACACTTTCTATGTGATAGGTGTGCGGAAATAAATCGATGGGTTGAACCTGCCGGATACGATAACCACCGGAGGTCAGGCGGGCAGCGTCTCTTGCCAAAGTGATTGGATTACAGGATACATAAACAATTTTCTCAGGCTTTACTTCCAAAATTTTTTCCAGCAAAGCATCGGCACAGCCCTTACGCGGCGGATCAAGTACAACTAAATCCGGATGCAATCCTTTTTCCGCCAGCAGCTTCATACCGCAACCCGCATCCTCAGCCAAAAACTCCACATTGGAAAAATGATTCAAATGTTTATTGGCCTGAGCATCCTCAATGGCACCCGGTACGGATTCAATCCCAAAAACCCGCCGCGCATGCCGCGCACACTCCAGGCTCAAAAACCCTACACCGCAGTAAAGATCTACGACTGTATCATTTGCATTAATTGCAGCGGCCCTTAAAACCGCCTCTGCCATATGCGGCATCTGAAAAGGATTGATCTGAAAAAACGACCCGGCTGAAATGCGATACCGAATACCGCTAATTTCTTCATAGTAAAAATTCCGACCTGTCAAAACCCGAAAATCTTCCCCTAAGATAACATTGGTCGACCGTTCATTGATATTTTGCACCACCCCGACAATTTCAGGGATTGTCTTTTGCAAATCCTGTGCAAATGCATCTAACCGGGGAATATCTTTGCAGCGGGTTACCAGGATAACCATCACTTCACGCGTATGCAGACCCACCCGGATAATCAGATGGCGTATCTGACCTGCTTGTTGTTTTTCATCATAGCCGCTAAATCCATACACTGTCATACGCTCCCGCACCAGACGAAACAGATGATTGCCTACCGCCGGCTGGACCGGGCATGTATCAACATCAATGACCTCATGGGTCTGACGCTGAAAAAAACCGGCCCGGATGCCTTCCGCAGTTTGCTGAATCGGAACCTGAATTTTATGCCGATAGCCCAAATGAGGAGAAGATTTTACAACCGGTTGAACACGGACCTGCTTCAGATGTGCGATATGTTGAAAAGCGTTTTCTACAAAAGATAACTTTGCTTGTAACTGCGCCGGGTAATCCAACTGCTGCCAGGAACACCCGCCGCATTCTTCCGCCTGTTGACAAATTGGCGCAACCCGCTCTTTGGATTGATGACAAATCTCGAGCAATTCCCCGCGGCCAAATCGTTTTTTTACCTGTTGCACCCGAATCCGGACTCTATCTCCAGGAAAGGCATTGGCGACAAAAATAATCAACCCCTTATAGCGGGCAATACCTTCGCCGCCATACGCCAGCGCGTAGATATCCAGTTCCAGTTCTTCGCCCACGGCAATCATGGAAATTGGCGCTTCAACTGTCAAGGGTATGCGCCTCCTTTTTATATCCTGACCCAGCCGACCCTTTAGCCCAGACGTTCCTTCAATATCTGATTGACCATTTTAGGATTGGCCTGACCTTTTGAAGCCTGCATGACCTTTCCCACAAAAAAACCAATTGTCTGGGTTTTTCCGCCACGATATTCTTCCACTGCCGACGGATTGGCCTGCATAACGTCTTCTACCAGTTTGACCACCGCGCCTTGATCGGAAATCTGGACCAGGCCTCTTTTTTGTACAATGATCTCCGGGTCCTGGCTGCCGGTATACATTTCACTAAAAACCTGTTTAGCGATTTTTCCGGATATTTTTCCGGTTTCAATAAGTCCGGTTAAAGCAGCCAGCTGTTTTGCTGAGATAGGGGATGTCTCAATTGATTGATTGTCCTGATTTAATTTACCCAACAATTCAACCGTGATCCAGTTACAAACACTCTTGCCCGGAACACCAGCTGCGGCAGCCATTTGCGCGGCAAGATCAAAATAATTTGCCAATGCCGGGGTCATTGTCACAACACCGGCATCATATTCGGAAAGATCATAGTTTTTAATAAAACGCGCGCGTACGGCTTTGGGTAATTCAGGAATTTTCGCCCGGGCTTCCTCCAGCATCTGTTCGGAAATCTCGACCAGGGGCAGGTCCGGTTCCGGGAAATAGCGGTAATCATGTGCCTCTTCTTTCATGCGCATCGTATAACTTATATGCTTATCCGCATTCCACAACCGCGTCTCCTGTTGGATAACCCCGCCTTGGCTCACAATTTTCATCTGTCGTGCGGCCTCATAGTCAATCGCTTCACGTACATTTTTAAAGGAGTTCATATTCTTCAGTTCCGTCTTGACACCCAGGGCCGTCTGGCCGTGCGGCCGAATGGAAATATTTGCATCACAGCGCAAAGAACCTTCTTCCATATTACAATCGGAAATACGCACATACATCAAAATTTCTTTCAACCCTGTCAGGTAGGCATAGGCCTCTTGGGCTGACCGCATATCCGGTTCGCTGACAATTTCAATCAACGGGACACCGGTCCGGTTGTAATCCACCAGTGAATTGGCAGCCGCACTGATCTGTCCACCCGCGCCCAGATGAACCAACTTGCCGGCATCTTCTTCCATATGGGCCCGGGTAATACCAATGGTTTTCTTCCGGCCCTCAACCATTATTTCAAGATGCCCCCCGGAGGCAATCGGCATGTCAAATTGAGAAATTTGATAAGCTTTGGGTAGATCAGGATAAAAATAATTTTTCCGGTCAAATTTTGTATGACATTGAATTTGACTGTCAAGTGCCAAGCCTGCCCGGATGGCCAGTGCCAAGACCTCGCGGTTTAATACCGGCAAGGTCCCGGGCAAACCAAGACAGACCGGACAGACATGCGTATTCGGAGGTGCACCAAAGGAGGTGGAACAACTGCAAAAAATCTTTGAAGCGGTTGCCAATTCGGCATGAACCTCAAGTCCGATAACAATTTCGTAATCATGAACCATTATTTCAATTCCTCAATTCCCTTCACATCAACCGCAACACGACTGTTTTAGGACGCCGGATTACCCGGCATCCTTCTCACAAGCCTGGATTTTTTCATCCCATTTATCGCCATCAAGACGATGCAAAGGCCTTTCAACAAAGGTCTTGATATCATACCCTTCAGCATCAATATCCTCACTGTTGCACTTCGGACAAGAAAGCTTAATATCCAGATCACCTGTTTCCGGCTGATTGTACCGTTCCATCATGCCTGAATCATCAAACTCCCAAATTTCCACTGGTTCGTAATAAGTGACCAATGATTGAAAATTTTTCCGGTTACCGCATTTTTTACAAATCATAATTGTTTATTCCTCCATTTTTGTACTTAATTTGTCACTTCAACTTTTCCGGTTTAAAAACCGGGGACATTTTCGCCATAAGCAAAAATGTGATCTGCCAACAACGACTCTTTTCCTGCAAAGCGGAATCAAATTACCCGCGTTTCAGCGCAGTGTAATTCCAGATAAATCCGGCCGCCGGGTATGCCAATCCGTCTGCGACTGAAATGCCTGCGCTGTCCGCAAAAGTGCTGATTCTCCGAAAACCTTACCCACCAATTGCATCCCAATGGGCAGACCTTCCGTATTCATACCGCAAGGTATTGAAATTGCCGGTAACCCCGCCAAATTAATAGAGATAGTATATATGTCTGAGAGGTACATTGACAAGGGATCTTCTGATTTTTCTCCGGTTTTAAACGCCACAGTAGGCGAGGTCGGGGTCATGATCATATCACATGTTTTAAAAACTTCCTGAAAATCATTTTGAATAAGCGTACGAACTTGGAGCGCTTTTTTATAATAGGCATCATAATACCCTGCCGAAAGTGCGTAGGTCCCCAGCATAATCCGACGCTTAACTTCCTCGCCAAATCCGGCAGCGCGCGTCTCTTTGTACATGGCAAGTAAATTATCTGTTTGAGCACGCATCCCATACTGCACTCCGTCATACCGGGCAAGATTGGATGACGCCTCAGCTGTGGCAACCAAATAATAGGTTGCCAGACAATACTCGGTATGCGGCAATGAAACCTCGACAAATGCAGCACCTGCCTGAGTTATTGTTTTTTTAGCTGCTTCAATCGCCTGGGCCACTTCAGGCTGTAACCCTTCCGCAAAATATTCCCGGGGCAGTCCGATGGTCATGCCTGCAATATCCTGAGAAAGATCCGCCAAATAATCCGGAACCGCAGCCGCTGCGCTGGTTGAATCCTTTGGATCATGCCCTGCAATCACGGAAAGCAACAATGCCACATCATCAACGGTCTTCCCAAAAGGACCAATCTGGTCCAGAGAACTGGCATACGCCACCAGACCATACCGGGAAACCCGTCCATAGGTCGGTTTGAATCCAATCACGCCGCAAAACGAGGCCGGCTGCCGAATCGAGCCGCCTGTATCCGACCCCAGCGCCAAAGGTGCCATATCTGCCGCCACCACCGCAGCCGAGCCGCCGGAGGAACCGCCGGTGACGCAGTGTGTATTCCAGGGATTGCGTGTAGAAAAAAATCCGGAATTTTCACAGGACGATCCCATCGCAAACTCATCCATATTCACTTTTCCGAGTACCACCGCATCTGCAGCCAGCAATCTTTCCACTACGGTTGCATTATACGGCGGCTGCCATTTTTCCAGAATACGCGAAGCACAGGTGGTGGGCATGCCCTGAGTGCAAAGATTATCCTTCAGAGCAATCGGCACTCCGGCCAAAGGACCGACCGGCTGATTAGCGGCAATCTTTTGATCCACCGCTGTCGCCGCTTTACGAGCACCCTTCGCATCAAGATGTAAAAACGCCTTGAGTCCGGGATCAAACAGTCCGATACGCTGCAACGCAGCCTCACAAACCTCAATCGCAGTACATTCCTTGGCAACAATTTTTTTTTGGATGGATGTGGCGGATAGTTGTGAAAAATTCATTAATTTTTTTCCTCATGACTGTCCAAATTACGTCAATTATACTTAATACGGTTTCCCAGATACCCGGATATCCTTCAGCACACCAGTATCTTTATTATTCTATAATACGCGGCACCCGAAAAGCATTGTCATACGCATCCGGTGCTTGGTCCAAAGCCTCTGCGTTTTCCAACCCCGGTTTCATTTCATCCGGGCGCCAGACATTTTTGATCGGCAATGCATGCACGGTTTGCGGCACACCCTGGGTATCCAATTCATTGAGCTTATAAAAATGTTCGAGGATTTTTGCCAATTGATCTGCAAAGTGTCCGGCCTCGATTTTATCGACCTTTAAATTAGCCAATTGGGCGATTTTTTCAACTGTTTCTCTGGTAATTTCAGACATAAAAAACCTCATTGTTTTAAAAAGCGTTTCAATATAGCATGAGCGCCATGCCAACGCAAGCACTTGTAAAAGGAAACCCGCAGGAAATCATACCTTAGGACGACTCATTGTTTCCCCTATACTATCTTGACTTTCAACACAATTTTCTTCACCTGTTCCAAACCCTTTGCCTCCGCAGCTTTTTCCGGTATCATCATGGGCATGTATGCATCCTGCGGGAAAAAAACCACAAACATTTTTGACTCAACTGAACTCCGGGCTTAATTTCATTTTTTTAAGGGCTTTGAGATAGTTTTCAGCTTTTTGCCAAGCCGCAGTATGCGTGAATATTTTGTACTATTTCATCTACACATCCTTACACATCCTTACACATCCTTACACATCCTTACACATCCTTACACATCCACAAACTGAAGAGTATGGTTGAAATGCTTAATTCCCTAATTCAAATACGTCCCGTACCACGTCCCCGTCCCGTACCACGTCCCGTACCACGTACCATTATGCGGCAAGCTCACTAACCAACTCGGCAACGACCGGGATATGGCCGGTCAGTAACCATGATAATTTTTTATGTAAATTCAGGTGCCAGGCACGATTCACCCAAAATCTCCGGACATCATCTCCAGATGTTCTTTGATCACAGGCCGGGTGGCGAAAAACCCATTGATTACAGTCAGGTATTTTTCATAATGTCGTGTCTTTTTCAATTGTCGAAAAAACGCCGGTCCGTCTTCAAAAACGTGATGCAGATAAAACCAGATAGCCAAAAGCTTATCCACGATATGCGAAGGTCCGGATAATTTTTCCTTATAGTCCGCCGCCATGTCTGTATGAAACCGCATAAGGGTGTCCAGTTTATCGCATCCCGGCGCAAGCACCCCTTTGATCTGCGCAGGCAAAAACGGATTGGCCAAAGCACCCCGCCCGAGCATCCAGTGAGAAACCTGCGAAAAACGTTTTTGCAATGCCTGAAATGCTGCCAGATTAAAAATATCACCATTGTAAACCACAGAATGTTTGCTGAGCCGCAGGCATTCTTCAAACGATTCCAAATCCACCTGACCGGCATAGGTTTGGCGTCCCAATCTGGGATGAATGATGAGCCTTTGAATCGGATAGCGATTTAATAATGGTACGATCGCGAACAATTCGTCGGCATGCTCCAATCCCAAACGAACTTTAAGAGATAATTGGCAGTGCAATCGGGGCATGATGGCATCTAAAATGGATTCAATTTGTTCGGGATAGGGCAGCAAACCGGACCCGCGCTTTTTCTTGGTTACCAGACTCATGGGGCAGCCTAAATTCCAGTTGAATTCCTGATACCCGGCAGCTTGCAGCGCGTGATCAAATTGCAAAAATTCTTCCGCCTGATTGGATAAAAGCTGTGGAATCATCCGGATTTTTTCATTTCTCTTTTGCAGCAGCGCTTTCTTCCTTTTTCTAGGCCCTCCTTGTATCTGAACTTTGATAAACGGCGCAACATAGCAATCAATGCCGGCAAACAAGTCATGGTACGTTGTTTGATAGCTTTCGATGGTTACGCCTTGTATGGGTGCCAGATAGAGTTGGGGTCCTTTTATCATATTCCAATACTTCCCTGCCGGATGGCAATCAGCATTAAGCATACCTTGTTTTTTTCCATGCATCCACTATTTTCCAGCGGAAAAAACGATCCTATGTTCAGGCTGAACCGCTCCCTTACACGATTGCAATCATTATATAGATATGTTGTTTTTATCCTCACTATTTTACTAAAAAGGAGCAATCCCATGGATTTATTCAAACAATTAACCCAAAAGGGACAAATTTTTTTAGGCGTACATACCCCGATCATCAGCAGCGGCATGACTTGGATCGGCAATTATGAATTGGTAAAAGCTGTCAGCAAACACGGCGCCTTTCCGGTATTGGCCGGCGGACATATCGGACATGTTTCATTGACCATTTTACTCCAACAAGTCCTGTTTAATTTTCGTGATTTCCCTATTTTTGTGGCCGGCGGCATTGCCACCGGCAAAATGATCGCACATCTGCTGCTCATGGGCGCATACGGCTGCCAACTGGGAACGCGCTTTGTCATGACAGAAGAGTACACTGCACATGCCAAGTTTAAAGATGCTTTCATCAAAGCCAGAGCACGCGAAACCATTGCCACCCCCCAATGTGATTCCCGGCTGCCGGTGGTTGCAGTCCGGGCGGTCAACAACTGCGGCATGCGGAATTTTGGACAACTCCGGTTGAATTTGCTAAAAAAAATGGAAACCGGTTCGCTTTCCCGGGAAGAAGCTCAATTCGAGGTAGAGAATTACTGGATGGGTGCGCTGCGTCGTGCGGTTGTGGATGGAGATGTTGATTCCGGTTCGCTCATGGCAGGGCAGAGTGTTGGTTTGATGCACGACGTCAAACCCATGTGTGCCATGCTGGACGAATTGGTCGATGATGCCCGCGATGAATTGGAGCGTGTCTGCGGCACGTTGGGCGGAAAATAACACCGGTTAGTTCCAAGAAACCATCCAGCGCCACCGGGCGGGATCTTTGCCGTCAAGTAAAACCCGGATATTTTGTTTATGTGAAAGTTCCAACACGCCTTGAATATACCCCGTGGTGACATCACGGTAAACCGGCGACAAGCCGGGATAATCTTCCACAATAAAGTCTCCGGCATTGCGCCGGGGATCTTTCTCAACCCGCGCACGTCCCCGGGAATGGTTGACACTCCAAAGTTGTGATGCTTTTTCCATAATCATGGGTATCGTCGCAAAACGCAGCAGCACTTTGTAAATACCGGTCATGTCGCTGATCGCGACCTCGCGCGCAATTTGCAAAACACCCTTGGGATGATGCGGATGCAAAACCACCGCTGCATTAGCATAAATTTTCGAAGCAATCGCAAGATCAATCCAGGCAATCGGCAAAGCCGTTTGAAAAATAGTTTGCTCGGTTGGACTCAATGTTTCTAAAAACGCTTTTTCTAATTCAGCCCCCTGGGCTTTAATCCGCTTTAAAATAAATGAAATACCCGACCCTTTCACCTTCCCGGCAACATCTTCATCTCGCTTCATTTATGTCGCATACCGTAAAAGGCCCTCACTCCCAGGTAAATTCAAAAATACAGTGATCGTCCCCGCGCGCAATGCACTGAGGATGTTTGGCAATAACATTTTTAGCACCGCTAATCACCAGCATTTCCGCAATAAAAGCATTCTGGGCAATTTCGTGATATAAGGGAATATCCAGAAACTCAGTAAGCGTTAATCGGGCAGCTTTGTCATCCGGAAATTCAACCGCCACTTCACCCGTATCAAAGTATTGATGCCAAACCTTGGCGGTATTCTTAAAAATTCCACGCGGCGTCAGCAAGGAAAAAAAAACCCGGTAGATACCGCTAATATCTTTACGGGCATTGTGCCGGGTGGCTTCTTTGATGATCCGGTAGTCTCCTTGACCAAGGACTTTGTCCGCGACCAACATCATGCGAATATACGCACCATAATCAAGCCAGGTATAGGAAAGAATGGGACTATTAAAGATAAGCGCCCGATCTGCGGGTAAAAGCGCTGCTTTAATTTTTTCCATACCGGCGGCCCCGCCGATTTTTTCCAAATACTCCATATTGCCGATCCATCCGGTACCCTTCATTTTTCCCATTGCGCCACTCCTTTAACTGACTGCCAAAAAACTTAAATGAATCGTCCACCGGCAGTCTGCCACTCCGGAAATTTTCAGCGCTTCCAGAGTATTCCGATTTACAGGTCCGAACAAGACACTTGCTCTCTTTTTAACAATAATGATTGTGATTCACAAAAATTTTCAAAAAAACGGAACAGCTTTTGCTGCCGTCACCCGCTCAAGCCGGTTCGAGACGATGCGATTTTTTCTTATGCATCAGCTTGGGTGCATGTTCCGGATCGTTTAAGCTGGCGGCTTGTTTAAAATGGTAAAGCGCGCGCCCATACAATCCTTTTGCCAAATGCTTTAAGCCTCGCGCCAGGTAAACCGGGGCGCTGGTGTGATCAATATAAAGTGTCCGCACCAAATCATTCATGGCTTTCCCACGGTTATCGGCAGCCAGGTAGCAGGCTGCCCGTTTATGATAGGCATCCGCCCAGAGCGCGTCACGTTCCAACGCACTGCTAAAATCCTGTACTGCCGCAGTATAATTTTTTTTCTTCATATAAACGGTCGCACGCAAATAATAAGCAGCTGCATTTTCTGTACTGAGTGTCATGGCTTGCTCAATCCAGCTCATTGCCTTGGCAAGCCGGTTGTTTTGAAAATAACCGGTTGCCATACCCACGCAAGCATCGTGATTATCCGGATTCAATACCAGACTTCTCTCAATGGCCTTGAGTGCTTCGGCAACATCCCGGTTTTCCAAAAATGCCAGACCGCGCACATACCACCCATTGGCATCTTCCGGTGCCTGCTCTAAAAAACGACCCAGATCTCCAATCGCTTCTACGTGCTGTCCGGACATCAACCGGGTAATTCCCCGGTCCCGATAGACCGGATAGTGGTCCGGCCTAACCGTTGCCACATAATCAAAGCACGCTTGCGCCGCAACAAAACGCCCTTTCAATAAAAATATATTTCCCTTACGCATTGCTGCCTGCCAAGCTGACGGAACACGGGACGACAAAAAAAGCATGTCCCAAATTTTTCTTAGCATTGCCGGTCTCCTCATCCATTTGCTGTTTCCTGAAGCTTAATCCCGGGAACCCCAAATGTCAAATAGAACTTCCACCACCTAAAAAATCTTTTTCCTGCTTAATGCCAACCCGGGTAGACCGCAGGTTTAAAGGCCGCAACCGGTTGGTGCGCAACCAGAACCACCAACATTTACTTGGCGGATCGTTCTTCAACCCGGCATTCACCGGCCCTATTAACGCCGCATACCATAATACGGACGCATCTCACTTTTGAAAGCTTAATTGAACAATCGGTTTAACGGGATGTCTTTTTCCACATCACGGTTTCATTAAATTCTTTGGGCCGCGAAACATACTCAACCTTATCCATACAGATCTGCATAATATAGCGGCCCATACCGCCCCGGGAAAATTTTTTCATAACTCGTTTGATGGTTGCTTCAGAAACAGGTGTGGGTTTGTAATTTTTCCCATAATCGCGAACGGCTATGATAATCTTTTTGGGTTCCTTCCAGACACGAATCTGAATAATGCCGTCCTTTTTTCGCGAATAGGCATGCTGAATAACATTGGAAACCGCCTCATCAACCGCCAACTCAACATGATCAATAACCTCAGTAGAAAGACGGTAGGACTCGGCAAATCGTCTGATTTTTCTCCGGACCAACGATAATTTTTCAGCTGCGCTCGGTAATTTAAAAACAAGCTCTTTTGGCATTATTGCGCTCTCCTGATGACAGAGTTGGCAGCAAGTTCCCCGTATCCAAACCGAAGACAGAGCAAGATTGTCATCATGCTTTTCTTCAATACATATCAAATTTCATGCTCTTTGGAACGGGGCATTTTTGTGTCCAGCGATTCCAACGCCCCCTCCAGATGCGAGTATAACTGGATAATCCGATTGAGACCAGTAATTTCTATGCTGCTTTTTACACGTCCGGAAGCACCGACCACGATTACACGGCCATTTCCGGCATCCAGTGTCTTTTGAATCGTCAATAAAACACCCAACCCTTTGGTATTGATATAGACCAAATTGCTTAAATCAAACACCAACCGTTCTTTGCCGGTATGAATAACTCCCCGTGCGATTTCTTCCAATTCCATGGCGCGCGACATATCAATCGCGCCATGCACTTCAATCAGATAGGCATCCACCCCCTCCAGAGGCTTCTGTTTAACAAAAAATTCCACTGTCATGAGATATCCTTTTATAGCGGTTCAAGTGCCGCAAAACGGACCAGCATCTGCTTGCGGCCATATTGTATAAAAGCAATTTCCACCTTCATATCATCCCCGTCCCCTTTTTTTCCAACAATGGTTCCCGGTCCATATTTGGCGTGCCGGACACGTTTCCCGACCGTCAAAACATCCGGGATATCTTCGGCTACACACCCATCCTCAAGAAAAGGTTCTCTGCTTTGAGTATCGACAGAAACCTGATAGTGTTTATCCCGCCACAAACCGCGCCCATCCGCCTGGTGCTCGGCCTTCTGATGTGCCAACGGTTTTGTACCCACAAAAAGGTGACACGGAATTTCATGTAAAAACCGCGATTCGGAGTTGTAAATCCGATTTCCAAAGGAACTGCGGGTTGCCGTCCCTGTCATCACCAATTTTTCCCGGGCACGGGTAATTCCCACATAGCACAGACGCCGTTCCTCTGCCAACCCGTTATCATCCTGCAATGCGTTGGAATGTGGAAACAGCCCTTCTTCCATACCCACCATGAATACCAAAGGAAACTCCAGTCCTTTGGCAGAATGCAATGTCATCAGGGTTACCTGCTCGCTATCTTCATTCGTCTCATCCCAGCTGGAAACCAGAGCAATCTGATCTAAAAATCCCTGAAGCGAACTGTCCCCGGTACGCGAGTATTCATCCGCCGCTTCGATTAATTCATTCAAATTTTCAACCCGCGAGATACCCTCGTCATTCGGCGCATTTTGCCACATCGCCAAATACCCGGTCTCGGTAACGACCCTGGCCATAAACCGCGTCAAGTCAACCTGACTGACTTCCGCTTGCAAACCTGCCATCATTTTAGAAAATTCCGCAACGGCTTTGCGTGCGCGGTCGGTAAAATCACCATTCCCTTGCGCAATCAGGGCCATGGCTTCCAAAAGGGTGCTTTTACTTTCAAAAGCCAGCGCGCGCACTTTCTCCAGGGTTTGATCTCCCAGGCCGCGGGCAGGTGTGTTCACAATCCTTTCCAAAGAAAGTTCATCTGCCGGATTCACCAATATTTTAAGGTAAGCGAGCATGTCCTTAATCTCCATGCGGTCATAAAACTTCATCCCCCCCACAATCCTATAGGGCAGGCGTTCCCGACGAAGCGCATCTTCAAGCGGACGCGACTGGGCATTGGTGCGGTACAAAACAACACAATCCGTGAGCTTGCGCCCGGCACGGTTATACACCGCCTGCAAAATTTCCCGAACGACAAACGACGCTTCCTCAGCCTCATTTTCTCCACGAAAATATTGCAATGGCAACCCTTGCGGATTGTCGGTCCAAAGCGTCTTGTCTTTTCGTCCCTTGTTGTTCCGTACCACAGCCCCGGCAGCCGCCAGGATTGTCTGGGTGGAACGGTAATTCTGTTCCAGTTTAATCACCTTCGCTTTGGGATAGTCACGCTCAAACTCAAGGATGTTGCGCAGATCCGCGCCGCGAAATTGATAAATGCTCTGATCATCATCCCCAACAACCGTCAGGTTGGCTTGCTCTCCGGCCAGCTGACGAATCCAAAAGTACTGGCAATGATTAATGTCTTGGTATTCATCCACCAGGATATACTTGAATTGATCTGCATATTTTTCATGCACGGCGGGATTTTCCTGAAAAATCTTTACCACCCGCATAATCAGATCGCCAAAATCACATGCATGATTTTTTTCCAGTTTTTTCTGATAGAGGCGGTATACTTTGGCTGTCTGGCGCGAACCGAAATCAACTGCCAGTTTTTCAAATTCATCCGCATCAACCAATTCATGTTTGGCACTCTCAATCCGGTAGGCCAATTGATCAACCTTCATTATTTTTTCATCAATACCCAATTCGCGCTGACATTCTTTTAACAGACGTTTGCTCTCTTCCCCGTCATAAATCGTGAAGGCATGTGTCATTTCTTTTTTAAGAATCCGCAAGCACAGTGCATGAAACGTTCCGATCCAAATTTGCTTGGCAATCTCAGTACCTACAATTTTCTTAATCCGGCCACGCATTTCGCCTGCGGCTTTATTGGTAAAAGTCACCGCCAGTAAAGCACTCGGGGCGATTTTATGCTGACAAATCAAATGAGCGATACGATAGGTGATAACCCTGGTCTTGCCCGATCCTGCACCGGCCAATACCAACAGGGGTCCTTCGTCATGTTCGACTGCTTCGCGCTGAGGACTATTCAGCTCCGCCGACGGTAAAACACCGGATTTTGTCATACGTCCGACGCGTTGACCGCGATTTCTTTTAATTCGCGTCCGGGCCGAAAAAAAACACGTTTCAATGCCGGAACAGGAACCGGCTGTCCGGTTTTTACCACACGCCCTAAACTTGGTTTCCGCTGCTTGATGCCAAACGTTCCCAATCCGCGTAGTTCAATCCGGCTTCCCTGACTCAATTCATCCGCCAGTGTATTGACAATATGATCAACAATTACATTGGCTTCCCGTTGGGTAAACCCAAACCGTCGGGAAAGCCGCCTTGCCAACTCTACTTTATTCACGCTTGTTATTCCTCCTCGGCTTTTACCACAATCATTGTGACATCATCGTTTTGCGGCGCCCCGGCACGAAACCGATCTACCGCAGCATCCAATTTCTTTACAATCGATTCGGCTGTTTCAACAGCCAGGCCGCTTAAAATTCCCAGCATGCGTTCCATACCGAATAATACATCCTCGGCATTGCCGGCTTCATCAACCCCGTCGGTAAACAACAAAACAAAATCACCGGGATTCAATTTGATTTTTTTCTCTTGCATGATTTGTTCAAACACATCAGGTTCGGCAATGCCAATCGCAATCCCGGCCGGCATTTCAACATTAAATGTTTTACTCTCCGCCCGATAGACAATTGCTCCGGGATGACCTCCCCGCGCCAATGCCAGTGTCTTTTTTTCCGGATCAAACACAGCATAAGAAATAGTGATGAACATATCCTGACGCATATCGCAGTATAACTGCCGATTGGTTCGCGCAAGAATTTTACCCGGCGAAAAGCTCTCCTGGGCCACACTGCGCAATGTCGCGCGCAGCTGGGCCATCACCAACCCGCCGGGCACCCCTTTGCCGGACACATCGGCAATGGCAAGACCCCAGTTATTTTTTCCCAGCTCAATAAAATCGAAATAATCCCCACTAACTTCCTCCGCCGACCGATAAAGCGTCCCGATGGAAAATCCGGGAATCACAGGATTGGATTTGGGAACCAGCAACTTTTGAATATCTTTGGCCAACGCCATTTCATGCTGAAGCCGTTCTTTATCGATCAGCTCTTTTTGTGCCTGCTTCAAATCAGCAGCCATATGATTAAACGCCAGTGCAAGTTGACCCAATTCATCCCGGCTGTGCGTGGTCAACTTCAAATCCAGGTCCCCCGAGCCGATCTGTTTGACCGCATTGGCCAATGCCTCTACCGGGCGCATGATCCAGCCCACAAAAACAACCGCAAAAAAAACACCCATACCCAGACCGGCAATTGTAATCAACAAAATGGTCCGCAATGTCCGGGTGACCGTCTTTTGAATCGGGGTTAAGAAGTAGACAACATGCGCCTGCCCCAGTACCTTACGCATCGAGGCATCCTTGCCTTCCAAAACAATCGGCATTTCAAAATCCAGACAGATACATCCGGCTTGCGCATACTGATAAATCCGACCCTGCCGCATGGGTTGAACCCGGGCGGTTTTGGGAATCCGGTAGAGCCGGGACTCCTGTCTAAAATCACTGTGTGCCAGAATCATTCCCTTGTCATCCGCCAACACGGCATGGCTGATTCCGGTTTCCTGCTTAATCACTTTGTCCACCAGTTCGGCCAGCAACAACTGATCGGCGGTGGCCAGGGCTTCCGCTGCATTTCCGGCCAAGCCGCGCGTCAACGCCATCCCCTTGACACGCATCTGTTTGAGCAGGGCCTCGCGGACTTGAAACCGCACGACACCCGTCACGGCCCCCATCACCAACGAAATCAACAGGATCACCGCCAAAGAAAATTTTATTTTCAGGCCAACCCCGCGCTTTTTCTCGAACTCCTGCGCAACTATTTCCGCCATCATGTCCCTTTAAATTTTTTCATCGCTTCGGAAGCTGTTTCCAGAACATCAAAAACATCAGTAAAACCAAATACCTTTAAAATATCAAAAACCCGGGTGGAGCAGCCGCCCACCTTGATGTCCCCTTTGCGTGTGCGCACTTCGCGGATCCGTCCAATAATAGCACCCAGACCGGCTGAAGAAATATAATCCAAGTTGGTCATGTCCAGTACGATCTTTGTGTGACCTTCCTGGATTAATTGATCCAAAATTTTTTCCAGCCCGCCAACCTCGGTCATATCCAAAAAACCATTGAACGTTACCAGACGGACAGTACCCTTTGTTGTTTGCGTAATCGTCACTTTGTTTTTCATAGTATCCTCACTCAAAATAACTATTGTAGTGTCTCATGCTGTTGGTACTTTATAAAAATCATTGCGAGGAGCGATTTTTGCGACGAAGCAATCTGGGTTGAACTCAAAGTGCTTGAAAAACCAAGATTGCGACCAACGAAAGTCCCATACGATCCCCCATCCGGGCGGGGCTTCGCTTCGCTCGCAATGACAAACGCTCCATCATTTCCGAGACACTACACTATATACTCTCCGGCTTGCGTTTACTGCATTATTGTATTGCCAACCCGGTGTTTTGTCCACAGCTTCTGTGCGCGCGCCCAATCCTTTTCAACTTGTTTAAGCAATGCCCCGGCACATACAAAAATCTGTTCCCCGCGCAGCCGGGCTAAAAATTCAACCGCCATATACCGTCCGTATAATTTTCCCCGCCACCCGGGAATATGGACTTCAATGGTTTGCGGACCCCACTTATGAAATGTCGGTCGTTTCCCGATATGACATAAACCCGGCCGGGTAATTCCGCCAAGACGGACCACAACCGCATAGGTTCCGGGTTGCGGAACAATTTCGTGCAATGTCTTGATATTGGCAGTTGGCAGCCCAATCTTACTGCCGCGGCCATCGCCATGAACCACCTTGCCGTGTAATGTATACGGCCAGCCAAGCAGCATCCGGGCTTTTTCCATCTCACCTGCCGCGACCATCCGGCGTAGTGCACTTGAACTTACCACCCCTTGCCTGCGTCGTATTGGATTGACCTCCGTCACACCAAATCCCAGGGCTTTTCCCATTTTTTTCAGAAGTGCTGCATTACCGTGACCATGCCTGCCAAAAATAAAATCCTTGCCAATCACAACATGCCGTACTTTTAACCACTTTACCAGAATACGTCGGATAAAATCTTCTGCTAAAATAGCCGCAAATGTCCGGGAAAAACGCACCAAAAAAACTTCATCGATTCCCAGCGTACGCATACGGGCAAGACATTGCTCCTGATTGGCCAGTCGCGGCGGACGTTTATCCGGTGCCAAGGTTTTGTGGGGATGTTCATAAAATGTCATCACCGCAGCCGGCACACCCAACTGTCGCGCTTTTTGTATAAGCGTCTTGAAAATGACGGCATGGCCGATGTGCACACCATCAAAAACCCCCAGGGTCAACACCCGCCCCTTTCCGGGTTGGGACTTCAACCGCGTATGGCGCCTCATTTGTTTTCCTCATTGGCGGGATGTAAAACTTTGATCATTTTCAGTTGTCCCATTTTTTTTTGTGCCAGTGCCAAAATCCGGCCGGACACGTCCTGAAGACGAACAATTTCCTGGTCACCCGGTTCCAGGTTATCCGGGAGCGCGATGGCCGACCCGTGCTGGACCGCCTGCTGTACCTGCCCGGCAACCGTCCAGGGTGTCAGATGCCCCAGCACCTTTTCCGGTGCGATCAACCGGTCGCGCCATGTTGTCTGTTGAACCGCTGCTTCCAGCTGTTCCAAAGACATGGCCTGCTCGATTGAAAAACCGTTGCACAAAATCCGGGTTAAAGCATGCAAATGCGCACCACAACCCAGGCGTTGACCGATATCAAATGCCAGTGAACGGATATACGTTCCCCGCGAGCAACCGACTTCAATGCTGATATCCGGCGCATGATAATCGAGCAAATGAATCCAATGAATAACAATCGAACGCGGTTCCCGCACCACGACTTCGCCGCGCCGTGCAAGCTCATAAAGTCTTTTCCCCTTGTGATGCAGTGCTGAAACCATGGGTGGAATTTGCTGTTGGTCGCCTTGAAATGCTTCCAAAACGCTTACAATCGCTGCTGGATGTAAATTCGGTATGGGAAAGGTTTTTTCCACCTCGCCCCGGGCATCATAGGTCGATGTGATCTCACCAAGACGTACGGTTGCACGATAGGCTTTATCAGACAAAAGATAGGGAAAGAGCCGGGTCGCCCGATGAAATGCCAGAACCAAAACACCTTCTGCCGCCGGATCAAGCGTCCCGGAGTGACCGACACGTTGCGCGCGGGTCAGCCGTTTTACGCAGTTAACAATCGTCGCCGAACTGGGCCCGGCCGGTTTAATGACCGGAAGAAACCCATCCGGCATGCGATTACCGTTGTCCGTTGACACGGGCCTCGACTTCAGCAATCACCTTATGCTCTGCACTTTCCAATGGACCGGGCATAAGCGCCCCGGCTGCGCGCTGATGACCGCCGCCGCCAAACGTAAGCGCAATCGTGGAAACATCCACAGCACCCCGCGAACGAAAAGACAGCTTCACCTTGCCTTCCTTGGTTTCCATAAAAAAAACCGCCACCTCAACGCCATCCACTGCCCGAACATAGTTCACAAAATTCTCAGTCTGGTTGGCATTCGTCCCGGTTTCTTTGAGCATATCCTGGGTAATGGAAAACCAGCCTACATTTTTTTTAGCGTTGTACTTTACACCGCAAAGGCCGCGGGCCAGCAATGAAAGACTGGGAGCGGGAACACGCTCATAGAGTTGCTCATTCATGTAGCCGGGTTGAACTCCCAGCGCGATTAATTCCCCGATAATCCGATGGGTTTGCTGCGTGACACCTGCATACTTAAAATGACCGGTATCGGTCGCGATGGCGGTATAGAGTCCAATGGCCATACGCTGATTACGACTGCAATTCAATGCACAAATCAGGTCCCAGACTTGTTCCCCGGCCGCAGCTGCCGTCGGGTCAATCAGATTGACAGTCCCATAACGCGAATTGAAAACATGGTGATCAATATTGATAATATGATCCGCACCACTTGGCACCGCAATCACACCACCCGACCGTTTTTCATCCGGACACTCTAAAAAAATCGCCACTTCATGATGTTGGGTATGTTGCGATGTCACCTGGAATTGTTCCCGTTCCGGGAGGTAATGATACAATTCCGGTGTCGGATGGACATTGACGACAGTCACTTTTTTCCCCATGCCGGTCAATGCCATTAAAAGTGCTGATTCAGAACCCAGGCCGTCGCCATCCGGATTAAGATGGGTGGTTAAAACAAAATCCTGACAAGCACCAATAATCTCAACCGCTTTTTCAAATTCCTGCTCATAGGCCGAATCACGTTCCAGCTTCTGTTCCACCATCGGGTGTCTTTCCTCCTTGGTTCAACTCGGTGATAATTCGTAAAACATTTTCCGTCTGTTCAGCCTGCTCATCCCTAAAAAAACTCAAGTTGGGAACAACCCGCCATTTCAGCCGGTTTCCCAGTTCGCGTTTGATAAAACCGCTGGCATGCCGCAATGCCTCAAATGTTGATTCTTGTTTTTCACCACTGTCCAAGGTTCGGATAAATATTTTTGTGTCCCGCATATCCGGAGAAACGTCCACCCGGGTGATGGTCACCCACTCTAATCGCGGATCGGAAAGTTTGCGTCGGATAATATCGGAAATTTCGCGAATAACTTGGGATGCTAATCGGTCTGTTCGTTTTGCTTTCATAATTGTTTTCCCACCATCTTGTTCCCTTGCTTTGTGATACCGCCGATCTCCAGTCATCACATTTTAAAACGGCATAGCGCAATACTTTCTTTTAAAAACCCTTCCCATGGACTTCCGGATTTTTACAGTTTCTGTGCCACTTCCTCCAGCCTAAACGCTTCAATAATATCTCCGGTTTCGTACGTCTTGTAGCCGCTCACAGTAATACCGCATTCCTGACCGGTAGTCACTTCTTTAACATCGTCTTTAAACCGGCGCAAGGAGTCAATTTTGCCTTCGTGCACGATCTGGCCGCCCCGGACAACTTTCCCAACCGAGTTGCGGATAATTTTTCCGTTCAGCACCTGTGAACCGGCAATGAACAATCCGGAAGAAAGTTTAATCGGCGTTTTCACTTCAGCCTTGCCGATCTCGATCTCATGAAAATGGGGTTCCAAAAGCCCTTCCATGGCCGACTTGACATCTTCGACCATCTCATAAATAACCGAATAAATAAGAACATCCACTGCTTCGCGTTTGGCAATCTGTTCAACGCCGCTTTCAGGTTTAATATGAAAACCCAGTACGATGGCGTTGCTGGCAGCTGCCAGCATCACATCGCTCTCGGAAAGGTTTCCCACAGCACAATGAATACAGGTCAATTTAACCTTTTCGGTTGAAAGCCCTTCCATGGAATTTTTCAAAACCTCTGCCGATCCCTGAACATCCGCTTTAATAATAATCTTTAGTTCTTTGATTGAGCCATCGGCAATCCGTTCATTTAAATTATCCAACGTGACTTTCTGGGCGCGGCTGATATCCTGCTCACGTTTGATCATCTGACGCTTCATGGCAATCTGGCGCGCCGTCTTGTCACTCGCGATCACCTGAAAAACATCCCCGGCCTCAGGGACGCCGCCCAACCCAAGAATCTCTGCCGGCATGCTGGGGCCGGCACCCTTTATCTGCTTGCCCCGTTCATTCATAAGCGCACGAACCTTGCCATATTGGACGCCGGTTACAATCGAATCACCGACATTCAATGTGCCGCGCTGAACCAACACGGTCGAAACCACACCGCGGCCACGATCAAGTTTTGCCTCAATCACCGTCCCCTTGGCAAGGGTCGTGCGATTGGCCTTTAATTCGAGCATCTCCGCTTCCAGCAAAAGCATATCAAGTAATTTTTCCAACCCCATTTTTTTCTTGGCTGAAATTTCTATACAGATGGTTTTGCCGCCCCATTCTTCCGGTAATAAATCGTATTTGGTCAGTTCCTGCTTAATCCGATCCGGATCGACTCCCGGTTTGTCCATCTTGTTTATCGCGACAATAATCGGGACCTCGGCCGCCTTGGCATGATCAATTGCCTCAATCGTCTGCGGTTGAATACCATCATCTGCCGCAACCACCAAGACCACCACGTCGGTTATCTGTGCACCGCGCGCACGCATGGTGGTAAACGCTTCGTGACCCGGTGTGTCCAAAAATGTCACATAACCTTTGGGCAGTTTTACCTGATAAGCACCGATATGCTGTGTGATGCCCCCGGCCTCACCATCCATAACATTGGTTTCCCGAATTGCATCCAGCAGTGATGTTTTCCCATGATTGACATGCCCCATAATGGTAACCACCGGCGGACGGGATTGAAGGTCCTCAGGACGATCAACGTCTTCCTGCTCGGAAAGCAACTCTTCTCCATAAAGTTCCTCGTATTCCGGAGAATGACCGAATTCAGACAGCAAAATTTCGATTGTATCTTCATCCAAGCGCTGGTTGATGGTTGCAAAAACCCCCAGCCCCATAAGCTTTTTAATGATTTCGGCCGGTCGTGACTGCAACCGGTTGGCAACATCCGATACTGTCGCACCACTGGGTACCTTAATCGGTGTTAATTCTTTCTCTATTTTCTCAGGTTCCGGCTCAGGTTCCGGCTCGGGTTCCGGCTCAGGTTCCGGCTCGGGTTCCGGCTCAGGTTCCGGCTCAGGTTCCGGCTCAGGTTCCGGCTCAGGTTCCGGTTCCGGTTCTTCCGCCACCACAACCTGCTCACCGGGTCCGGACTGACTGTTATCCGTTTTGAATTCAAGCGCGTCTTTTTTTTCCTCTATCTTCATTCCCGGTACAATGGCATCATCGACAATCTCATCTTCACCCCAATGCCGTTTGATATACGCAACCGTCTCATCCTCCAAAACGCTCATATGACTTTTAACCTCAATGCGCATCGCCGTTAATTCACCCAATAATTCCTTGGAGGTTAATTTCAGTTCCTTGGCCAATTCAAATACGCGTACTTTTTGACTCATTCTTCATCACCTTCTTCCGCCTCGGCAGAACCAGCCTCTGCATTTTTATCCTCATCAGCAGTCTTCGCGGCACTGTCCAACCCTGCAAATAAATCGCCTACCGCAATCTCTTTTTTGGGTTCCGATTGAGATTGGACGGTACTCTCACCTTCAATTCGCGAAAAAAGATCAGCTGCAGTTTGTTCTTCTTTGACCTCGCTGACTTTGGGTAAATAGTTGGAAAGACTTTCCATAATTTTCTCAGCAGTTTTCAAACCAATCCCCGGAATTTCCGTCAATTGTTGGGCCGTAACCTCCCGGAACTGCACCACCGTTTCATAACCGGCCTCTTTAAGGCGTTTGGCCATTGCCCCGGTAATCCCCGGAACTTTTTCCAATGCCGGTGCCGTGGCCAAAAATGCCTCTTCAGCCTTTTTCCGCATTGCTTCCTGATTTTTCGAAGAACTCATCACATCAATTTTCCAGCCCGCCAATTTAGATGCCAGACGAACATTCTGACCGCTTTTCCCGATTGCCAAGGCCAATTGATCATCATTTACAATAACCGTGGCACAACTTTTCTCCGGACAAAGCTCCACTGCTGCAATTTTTGCCGGCTGCAACGCGGAATTAAGCAATGTCTCTATATTTTCGGAATAAAGGATTACGTCAATTTTTTCACCATGAATTTCGCGGACAATAGACTGGATGCGCGATCCTTTAACACCCACACAAGCTCCGACAGGATCAACATTTTTATCCTTGGAACAAACTGCAACTTTGGACCTGGCGCCAGGCTCCCGTGAAATCGCCTTGATCTCAACCACGCCATCCGCAACTTCAGGAACTTCCATCTCAAAAAGTTTACGGATCATGGTTGGATGCGAGCGGGAAACCACCACCTGGGGTGAGCGGCTGGTTCTACGGACATCCACAATAAAACTTTTTATCCGGTCCCCATTTTTATAAATTTCACGCGGTACCTGCTCGCGTGCGGGCAGCACAGCTTCCGTATCTCCCAGATCAATAATAATATTTTTATGTTCCTGCCGCAGTACCGAACCATTAATCAGTTCACCTTGGCGTTTTTTAAAATCTTCATAAATGGCATTACGTTCCGCTTCCCGGACCCGCTGCAACATAACCTGTTTGGCGGTCTGGGCGGCAATACGTCCAAAATCCGAAGGATGCATCGTAATCTCGATAACATCGCCCTCAACCGCGTCTGATTTCACTTTATGGGCGTCTTCCAAGGAAATTTCGTTCCACGCTTCCTGAACCTCTAAAACCACCTGCTTTTTAAGGTGCGCCATCAGATCGCCGGTCGTGTTATCAAACACGACCCGGATATCCTGCGCTGTTCCATGATTTTTCCGGGAAACCGATATCAATGCCGATTCGATTGCTTCGATCAGCACTGAACGGTCAATTTTTCTGGCCCGTTCGATCTGCCGGATAACGTCTATTAATTGTACATTCATGCTACAGTCCCTCACTATTTTCAAACTGGTCCCACTGCCGGTAAGCTGTCTAACCGCCCTGCAATGAAAAAAACACAGTATAAAATAAAAAGAGTGGGCATAAAACCCCCACTCTTTTTGGCAAAGTGGTTTTCTAAAGCTCATAGAATAGGACTGTTTGAATATCAAGTCAAGCGAAAAATAGTATTCTAGTCGATCCTGAAAAAATCAAATTGGAAATCCTTTCCCGATGAATCCTGGTCAAACCATTGAGCAAGTACGCTGCCAGGCATTGTCCGGCACAACTTGTCCGGCGAATGTCGGATGCTGGGATTCGGATGCCGGGATTTTCCACGTCCGGTTTCATTATCAGCATCGATGCCATACACATCCCCGTCTTAAATACTGTCCTTTGGCGGCATACGTGCGCAATAGCTTGACCAGGCAATAGCGTGATTTTTGTATCTTCATACACTTGGGACCTGTGCGTATTTTTCAAAATCGACTCTCTATAATTTCTTTTTTAAAATTCGGTGTTTTATGAGAGGATTATATTGATTTTTATAGGAGATACTCACATGATGAACTCTTCAGACACATTCCCGGCAAAATTGCTTCGCACATCACATGCTGACGTTCATAAGGACCATCCTATGTCCCGGGAATGTTCCTTCCAACTGGGCGGCAAAGCACAGTATTTTTGTAAACCCCGTGATCCCCGGGCGCTTCAGGCAACACTGCAACTCTGCCTGGAGGCGCGTGTCCTTCACTTGCTCATCGGCGGCGGTGCCAATCTGCTTTTCCGCGACGAGGGATTTCCCGGCGTAGTTATCAGCACTGCAAATCTGACGAACATTGAACCCTTGGACCCAACCCGCATCCGGCTGGGCGCCGGGCTGAGTAATGCCGCATTCACGGATTATACCTTAAAAAACAATCTTACCGGATTTGAATGGGCCACGGACTTACCCGGCTCTCTCGGCGGCGGTATTTATATGAATGCCAAATGTTATGACGCCTGTTTTTCCAACATCGTCTCAGAAGTCAAATCACTCGCCCCTGATGGAACCTGGCATGTTTTTTCCAAATCGCAATGCGGATTTGATTACAAACAATCAATTTTTCAAAAAAACCGGCACATCATTGTCGAAACCGTCCTGGATATGGCACCAGGTGAGACCCAAACCATTTCCCGCGAAATCGACCGGATACGTCAGGACCGAAAAACCAAAGGTCAGTTCGCATATCCCTCAGCCGGATGCGTGTTCAAAAATGACTATGCCGCCGGCATTCCCTCCGGTCAACTCATCGAGTTGTGCGGTCTCAAAGGCCACCGTATCGGCAATGTCAAAGTCTACGAAGAGCATGCCAATTTTATTGTGAATCTGGGCAATGGCAAGACACAGGATGTTGTCGCGCTCATGCAGTTGATTGAACAAAAAGTCTGGGAAAAACACCATGTTCGCCTTGAGCCGGAAATACGGATTGTTCCCTAAAAACAATTGTTTTCTAAAACCAACGTTTTCCAAGGAGTGACCCTTTGATCTTAAAAACCACACCCCCTAATTTTAACATAATATTTGAAATCATCGATGATGCCGCCTCAGCATACCGGGCCATCATTCCCAAAAACTTTCGGTACGACCTCTGCAAAAAATGAAAAAAAAATTACTGTCATTTTTCATATCCCGCTATTTTTAATTGTATGCACCCCTTTCTTTTCCACCTATAGTCACGCTTCAGCCCAGGAGGCAACTTTTTTGAACAATCCGAAACTTAAAACCATCAAAAACGGTTATCAAGGCAATCCGATTTCCCGAAAACGTTTCCACGGACCCTATACTTCGAATGTAGGTAAATCGTTTCTGCCAATTTTGAAGTGGAAGTTATCCAAAAATCCCAGAGGCCAAGCAAAAAAAACAGACACTTTCCGTCTCCAGGTCCTTAAACCGGGACCACTCCCTGCCAGTGACCAAAACTATCTTCTCTGGTTGGGACATGCCTCGTTTTTACTCCAATTGGGCGGCAAAACAATTTTAATCGATCCATGCTTGTCCACCTCACCATTTTATAAGCGCTATGTTGATGCTCCTATGGAAGCCGGCCAAATCCAGGCTGACTATCTCCTGGTATCCCATGTCCACTACGATCATTTGGATAAAGCGACCCTGCAAGCACTGCCTGGAAAAAACACCCTGGCCTTGCTGCCCTTACGCGTTGGACGACTGGTAAAAAAAATGAATCCCCGTATCCATATCCAGGAAGCCGGTTGGTACCAACAGTTTGAGACCGACGGAGATGTGGAAATTTATTTCCTTCCAGCCAGGCATTGGAACCGGCGCGGCCCAAATGATCTGAACCGGTTTTTATGGGGCAGCTATATCATCCGCTATCAGGATATCACCCTCTACTTTGCAGGTGACACGGGTTATGATACCCACTTCAAAGAAATCCGTGCGCTCTTCCCTAAAATCGATTATGCCCTCTTGCCGATCGCAGCCTATGATCCCGCTTTCGTGATGCAAGACAATCATATGAATCCTGCCGAAGCAGTGCAGGCATTTCTGGATCTCGAGGCAAAAATCTGCATTCCCATGCATTACGGAACCTTTGACTTAACGGATGAACCTCCGGGCGAACCGCTCCAATGGTTTCTCAAAGAAATCAAATCTCACAATTTAAACCAACAGGTTCGTGTGATGGATATAGGGAAAGTCATGCGCTTGCCGATGGTTGAGTGTGTGAAAGAATAATTTTTAGAATAGTGTGGTCTGGTCGGTCTTGGGCAGTACTTCCAGGCAGCCGTGTTGGGTCATGATCTCAACTACATTTTTGTTGGCACCGGTCCGTTTGCCCAATTCTTCAATAGAACGAAAGGGACGAAGTTCCCGTTCCTCGGCAATACGCAGTGCACAGGTCAGACCCAGTCCTGCCAAAGAAATCAAGGGTGGTAACAGCGTCTGCTGCGGGCGCAATTGAAAACGCTGCGGATCCGACTCGGAAAGCGAGATCGGTTGAAAAGTAATCCCCCGGGCATACGCTTCCCGTACCACTTCGAGCACCGTCAGATTATTTTTCTCCTTGGCCGTCATGCTCTCCAGGGCTTTTAATTCTTTAATGGTCTCAGCCACCTTCTTGGCGCCACCGTGTACTACCAGCTCAGCATCAAAAAAATCGGCATTCAAAGAAAAATAATTGGTATAAAATGCGGCCGGAAAGTGCACTTTAAAATAAGCGATGCGAAAAGCCATAATGCAATACGCTACCGCATGGGCTTTGGGAAACATATATTTTATTTTCTTACAAGAGTCAACATACCATTTGGGAACGCTGTTCGCCTGCATGCTTATTTCCTGATCAGCTGCGACCCCTTTGCCTTTGCGAACAGATTCCATAATCTGAAAAGCAAGTGCCGGCTCCACGCCCTTGCTGATTAAATAATTCATAATATCATCCCGCGCTGAAATAACCGTGGAAAGTGTGGCTGTTTTCTCCTTAATCAAGTCCGCGGCATTGTTGAGCCAGACATCCGTCCCATGGGAAAGTCCTGAGATACGCACCAGTTCGGAAAAAACCGTAGGTTTGGTGGCTTCCAGCATCTGACGAACAAATTCGGTCCCGAATTCGGGAATCCCCAAACTCCCTATCGGGGTTCCAATCTGATCCGCTGTCACGTTCAAGGATTCCAAACTCGAAAAAATTTTCAGGGTGTCCAAATCATCCAGGGGTATGGAACGCACATCCACACCGGTCAAATCACCCAACCGGCGCAAAGAGGTCGGATCGTCATGCCCGAGAATATCGAGTTTAAGCAATGCGTCATGAATGGCATGGTAATCCAAATGGGTTGTGGTAATCTCTGATTTACGGTCATCCGCCGGGCGCTGCACAGGTGTAAAATCATAAATCTCCATATCCGCCGGAACAATCATAATGCCACCCGGATGCTGGCCCGTGGTCTTTTTCACCCCGGCACACCCGCGTGTCAGCCGGTTGACCTCAGCTTCACGAATCACTAATTGGTGCTCTTCCAGATATTTTTTAACAAATCCATATGCAATCCTGTCCGCCACCGTAGAAATCGTCCCGGCACGAAAAATATGGTCCTTATCAAAAATTTCTTCCAGCGACTTATGCGCAATCGACTGGTACTCTCCGGAAAAATTCAAATCAATATCCGGCAGTTTGTTCCCTTTAAAACCCATGAAGACCTCAAAAGGAATATCGAAACCGTCTTTTTCCATCACCGTTCCGCACTCGGGACATTCCTTTTCCTCCAGGTCAGCGCCAATCCGGTTTTTTTCTCCCTGCTCAAAATGGCGGCACTTGGAACAAAGGTAATGACCGGGCAACGGATTCACTTCTGTAATCCCCAGCATCGTGGCAGTCAGCGATGACCCTACCGAACCGCGCGAGCCCACCAAATAGCCGTCTTTGATGGAACGCAGAACCAACTTCCTCGCAATGAGGAACAACGAAGCAAAATGATTGTCATTGATTGCCTTGATCTCCCGCGCCAGCCGTTTGGCAACCATTTCCGGCAGCGGGTCGCCGTAACGTTCCCGGGCCTGTTCAAAAGCAATCGTCTTGAGCTCCTTCTCGGCATCGGGTAATTTAGGCGGATAAAAATTCTGTTTGAGCGGCTTGATATCCTGGACCTGTTCGGCAATCAATACTGGATTCCCCACCACGGTTTCAAATGCCTCTGCCGAACCAAGATACGCAAACTCCTCCAGCATCTCATCGGTTGATTTAAAAAAGAGTGGTGCTTGCAAGGTTGCATCGTCATATCCCATCCCAGACTGGAGGATGGAACGAAAAACTTCATCGCCGGGTTCGAGAAAGTGTATATCCCCGGTTGCCACCACCGGGATATTTAATTTTTTCCCGAGCTGATAAATTTTTCGGTTCAATTCAAGCAATGCCGCTTCATCCGCCACCTTGTTGTTGCGGATCAAAAAAGCATTGTTTCCCCGGGGCATGATTTCTAAATAATCATATTTTTTGGCAGTGGCTTCCAGCTCCTCTGCCGGAACATTTTCCAGCAGTTTACGAAATACTTCACCTTGTTCGCAGGCTGATCCCAAGAGCAATCCATCGCGACTATTAAACAAAACCGAACGCGGGATACGCGGATGGCGGTAAAAATATTTTAAATGAGCCTCGGAAATCATACGATAAAGGTTGCGCACACCTTGGGGTTCGGAAATAAGAATACTAATATGATACGGCCGCGGCGGCTTGCGCTTGCCCACCTGCTCAAGCCAGGCATCCTCGATCAGATACCCTTCCATGCCGTAGATTATCTTGATACCATATTTAGCGCCGGCAGACATGGCTTCAGGAAACGCCTGCACCACCCCGTGATCTGTGATCGCAATCGCCTTGTGTCCAAAATCCGCCGCCCGCTTGATCATCTGAGAAACACCCACCATAGCATCCATGGCGCTCATTTGCGTGTGGGCGTGCAATTCCACCCGTTTGACCTCAGCCTCGTCTACACGCTGCGGCTTTTTGCCAATCGCAATATCCTTCACAAACAAACACAAATCCTGGGAATATTTATCATTCTGTACAGAACCGCGCAGCCGCACATAGGCACCCGCCTTGATCTCCGGCGCCAACTGCTTGCCGGCATCCACAAACAACCGGGTATTCATGCTGCCGGTTTTATCATACACATCCATCAAAATCAATTGACGCCCGGTACGCAGTGTTTTGCATTCAAAGGTAATAAGCTCACCTTCAAATACCGCGTGAGGTTCTTCTTCCTTGATCCCGGCAATTGGAATGGGCTGGGCGGCAATCTTGCGGCCATACACCACGCGCCATGTCGCGCGTTTGGCAGGATCACCCTTGGCGCCGGCATCACTTTGCATTTCATCTCCGGCTTCAGCCTGGACACGCTCCAATTCCTCGCGAATACGCTTCTCGTACAGGGCTTCACGCAGCTTAACTTCTTCGCCGAACTCGCCGATCTCAAAACGCACAGCCACCTCACACTGCAATCGTTCTGTCAGCAGCCGGCCGAGAATTTTGTCCCCTGTCTGACGCTTGAGTGCAATCAGGGTCATCTCATTGGGCACGGCAATCCTGACCTTGTTCTCGCTCCCGTTGGAAAAACGCACCAATGATAGGTACGCGCCCGCCATGTTGACCTGACGCGAAAAAACACTGATCAAATCATTCCAGTGTTCATTAAAATAGTCTTGGGGATTGATGATTTTCGGAGTGTAGTGTACATCCAGAATCATTTGGGGAGATTCCGCCGGGGACATACACTTCACCAATTCACAGCGCAGTTGATCCACCGCATCTTTATTCAACCGCTGAGCGGCATTAAATTCAATTGTAATCATTGCCGGTTTGGGACTCACCAAAATGGCGCGGGGTGTCATACTCAACAAAGATGTTTTTGTGGAATCGTCCAGGTCCAGCTGATTGATGATTTCCTTCAGTTTGGCTGAAAGCCCTTGAGGTTCTACGCGGATTTCCTGATTCATGCATTGCTCCAACAAACAAAGTACCAAGCGGCGAAATTATAGGCCCGTTTTTTAAAAGCGTCAAGCTGTATTTCCCCGGGGAAAACTCATGATTTAAGCAGCCCAACCCGATACTATCTATGCTATATTTAATATGTAAGGAAACTTGATTGATCCGGCGGGTTCAATCGGTTTTACCCTTTTCCCGGAGGACTTACCATGCCGAATACACATAACTACCGTGTCTTTATTCCCCTGATGATTAGCCTGCTCCTTGCCGGCCTGACCGCTGTTGAAGCGGCCGGTACCGGCGTCGGCACAACCAATACCCAAGATGCCTTTAGTTCAGCCTCACGGCGCTATGTCCATATCGCTGCCAATCAATACTGGATCACATTTCATAACGGTGTTTCACCGGTGCTGGCCGTAAGCAGCGACGGTTCCTCCTGGACGGAAGTAAACACAGGCAATAGTGACAACCACCTCTTCACCACGCCCGACCCGGTACCGAGTGATTGGGGTGCGCTTTTTTCCGGGCGGACACTCTACTTGGCCGGTGCAACCTCCTCGATGGCCTATTTTGAAAAATATCAGATCAACGCTGCCGGCGTTGTTGCCAAGGATGAAACCCGCACCGAATCGGTCGGCACCCATGGAAGCAATAACGAGACCAACCTCTCCCTGACTGCCGGCGGCTTGGTACGGGTCTTTTGGCGTTACGATCCGCGGATTTACCTCTTTGCAGGCAATGCCGGCGAGACGATCTGGTCTGATCAATACAAATCAGGCTATATCACACAGGTTAACTCTTTTTTTCCCTTTGCGCTGCCCCTGGGAACAGCTGATGACCCCAATGAAAATTTAGTGATGATCGCTTTGGATGATGTCAGCGAACACCAAATCCGCAGCATGCCCTATACTGACGCAACCAATACCTGGGGCAGCGCTGAACTGGTTGCCGATGATCTAAACCTGGTTGGAAGCCAACCGTATTGCCGGCAAGTTTCAGCAGTCAAAACCGACGATGGCCGGAGTCACTTGGTCTACATTACAAATAACGGATTAATTGTACATAAAATCCGCAGCAGCAGTGTCGGGGGAACATGGACCACCCCATCTTCAAACATCACGGGAATCGACACCCATACCCGCCTCTCGCTCTCCACCGACGGCCTTGCTTTATGGCTTTTCTATGATAAAAATATGCAGCAGCTTTTTATGCGGCACTGGATCGCAAATACCTGGGGTGATGAAACGGTTGTGAAAAGCAGTACCACTTCTTTGCAAGGTGCCATCACCAGTTCTGAGCATGTGGTCAACGACCAGATCGGTCTTGCCTGGACCGAAGGCCTCGCTGTACCGTATGTTGTTGAATTTGCCAAGGTGAACATAGGCACTGCCACCCCGACACCAACACCGGCCGCAACCCTCACACCGCTGCCAACTGAGACGACCCTGCCGGCATCCGGCCTGAGCATTACCAATAAAATCGTCCGTGCCTCACGCGGTGAGATGCCGGAATTCACTGTGCATCTTGAAAAAGCGGGACATGTACGCATCCGAATCTATAATTTAAACGGCAAACAGCTCGCTGCTTTGGCCAACCGCGACTACCCGGCCGGCACGCACCGTCTGACCTGGAATATCACGGGGGTGGGTTCAGGCACCTATTGGATTTTATTTGAAACCCCTGCAACGAAAACAAAGGAAAAAATTGTGATTACGCGGTAATCCTTTTCTGCTCTGCCTATGCTCTTTTCACAGTTACTAAATAATTCAATGCGGATATTCTCCAGCACAAGCCGGAGTCCTTTCCTTTTACTGTTGCTTCTCTTGCTGCTCCCGCTTCCAGGTTTTTCCCTGACCGGGCAGCTCCTGGATGTATCACCCGATGCCCGGACCAATGCACTCGGTTCCGCTGCAAGCGCCGATGCCAATGGATCTGCCGCTGTTTTTCACAATCCTGCCGGACTCATGACACTCACCACCCTGGAGCTGGCTGCTTCTTTCCGCAACGAATTAGAGGATGTCAATTCCGGAAGCATGATCGTGGCCATGCCTTTTATGCAAGCCGGTGTTCTCGGCCTGAGTATTTTCAGCCTCAATGCAGGCATACTGGACCTGCCGGATACTGAGAATGATCCTATCGCAGAACTTGATTTTATCGTTTCAACCACCTACGCAACCACGCTGGACCCTTCCCTGGGAATACCCTTCCCGCTCCACCTGGGTGTCACGGCAAAATATTTCCACTCCACACTGGTCGGCGACTACACCGGCCAGGCGGTTGTGGGTGATATTGGCATGATGACGGCTTTGTTCGCGTCCCGGTTGGGTCTGGGTGTCACCCTAAAAAATTTCGGATCGCGTATCACCTATGATCTTGAATCCGAGGCGCTTCCCACCAGCATTGTCTGTGGTGCCGCCTGGCATGGCAGCCTGACACCTGATTTTTCCTATCTGGCGCTGGCAGACTATGCCCAACCACTGGAAGAAAAACCATTGATCCTGACCGGTATCGAGGTGCAATACCGCGATTTCATCAACCTCCGCGCAGGTTACCGTTTTTTACATGACACTGCCAACCTCTCGGCAGGTTTCGGTATCCAGCTGCGCCCTTACACATTTGACTATACTTTTTTAAGCGGCACGCTGGCTGCCAAACACCTTATCACGGTCCGGTATACATGGATCCCCGTTAAAGTCATCCCGTCTACCCACGCCCAACAGGGTATTGATTATTTTAAACAAGGAAAACTGACCGAGGCCAGGCAAGCTTGGAAAACCGCCTTGCAAAAAAATCCGGATGACCCTTTTGCAAAAAAATATGTCCGGGAATTCGAAACTTTACAGACAGACTGGATCAACCAACAGGCCGACCGGGCGGAACAGGCCTTTGCCAACGAGCATTTTTTAGAATCCTGGGAACTTTGGCAAGTGCTTGCCAAAAAAGATCCCAATCACTTCCGTGTCCGAACCGGTATCCAAAAACAAAAAAACGCGGCAGACCGCCAGGTAAGCACAGCACGCACCTGGTTCAACCGCCAAGCCTGGAACAATACACTTTCCGCTGTTTCCCATGCATTAAAAATCATCCCGCGCCATCCACCGGCACTGGCAATGCAGGAGCAGGTAAACACTGTCATGCAGCGGAACCGCCGGAACAAAAACCGTTTCTTCAATCAAATTGCCGCTAAAATAAAAAAACTCAGCCTGCAAGGCAAACCCCGGGATGCACTGGCGATCGCCAAGCGGACACTGACAACTTCACCCAAAAATTCTGTTTTGCTCAAAGCCAAAGCGCGCATCCCGGAATGGTCACATCAGCACGCATTGAAACTCAAATCGCAGCGTCACTATCAGGCTGCCATGCTTCTATGGAAAACACTTCTAAAAATCTCGCCGAATTTCATACCGGCAAAACATCAGTTGAAAAAAACCGCTGATTTTTTCCAAACACATATTCTGGCAGGACAACAAAAAGCCGAGCAGGCATTCTCCCGAAAAAACTATGTGATTGCCATCACTGCCTGGGAAAAAGTCTATGCGCTTGATCCGGAATCAGATGTCAAAAAAAACCTGCTGATAACTTATGAGGCACAAGGAATTTTGTATTATCGGGACGACAACCTGGATGCAGCACTCCAGCTCTGGAAAAAAGCCCTTCACCTGAACCCGGCCAATTCCATTCTGATAAAAAACATCAAGCGGGCTCAAAATAAAAAACAGTTTATCAAAAAGCTCGGTTGGGAGACTTCGCCATGAAACAAAAATTAGGCATCCTGCTTTCCTATGCCACGATCCTCTTCATCACACTGCCGCCGGCAAGTGCCGGTCAACAGCACTATACTGCCGCCGAGGGTCTGCCCCATCCCATGATCAGCGCACTGGCTGTTCAGGAAGGACGGGTCTGGGCCGGAAGCAACCAGGGGCTGGCGGTCAAAACGCTGCAAGCAAAATCCTTTACCTCCTTTTCCGGACAAACGCTGGGAAAAGTGATTGCAATTATACCGCAGCACAACAAGGCCCTCATTGCCTGCAATCAGGGTATTTTTCGCGCAGACGCAGCCAAGCGCTCGCTGGCACCGCTGACATTACCTCCCCATGTAACCCCGGACCAGATCACCTGCTTAAAACAGTCTCCCGGCAAAACCCTCTGGTTGGGAACACGACAGGGACTTTTCACCTCTTCAGAAACCCGAATCCAGTGGCAGCCGTTGGCGCTGCCAGAAACCGCCGGCATGGTACACCACATTGCTTTTTCCGGTTCCCTGGTTTTTGTCAGCACAGAAAATACCTCACTGTATGTCTATGCTACGGTACTCAAACAATGGATCACGGCAATACCGCTGGAAACCGGAGCCTTTATCACCGCACTATCGGTTTACGGTACCACACTTTATTTAGGCACCCATGGCAAAGGACTGTATCAGTACGACTGGCAGCAGCGCCAATTGACCAAAATTTTCCCGCAAAAGGACCGCAATGAATTCATCCATGCTGCCATCACCAATGGTGAAAATGCCTGGTTCGGGACATTTAATCGTCTGCTCAAAGTCAATCAGGCCATGGGTACATTCCAAGAGCGATCGCTACCGTTCCCCAGTCCCAGCAGCATCAATTGTTTTGCCCTTTCCACAACTGATCTCTATATCGGCACCGAATTCGGCATCCTGGTACAACCTCTGAAAAAACCCCGGCTTGCGCTGCAAGTTGACCGCAGTATCTGTTTTGACCCGAAACGCACCCTCAAACTCTCCGGAACCGCTTCCGAATCATCCCGCAAAACGCTGGTTCTGGATTTTTCCAACCGGACACTTGCCACAGTCTGGTTCAAAGAATCACTTTCACTTTCATCACCAGCCAACCGGGCGGACTTTACCGGCCAATGGAACATCACCGGATTGCCGGATAAAAACAATTTTTATCTTCTGCGCGTACGCGCCACCGACCCGCAGGGCAAAAAAAACAGCACCGTCCTGCCCATACTCATCGCAACCGAGAAACCCGCCATCACACTCAACCGCACGAACACGAAACATCCCGAAGGCTTGCGTTCCTTCAGCGGTAAATTCAACACCTGGTTTGTAGACACTCTCCAGGTAACACCCGGCGACATGCCGGCAGAAATCGAGATACAAAAAAACGCCTTCCGTTCCACCGTGACACTCAATCCCGGCAGCAACACTGTCCGCGCAGTCCTGAGCGATTGGTTCGGGCGCAGCGCCAAAGACCAAATTACAATTCAAGTCGCCCAAAAATCTTCCGAGAATGCTGTAATCGTAAAAGCCGGCAAACAAAAAGGCGAGGAAATCATTGTCCTTAGCGAGGCGCTGATCTTTGATTCAGGACAGGCGGAAATCACACCCTCCGGCCTGGAAGCACTGACGAAAGTGGCGGATTATATGCTGCGCGACGATGCCATCACCGCCCGAATCATCGGACATACTGACAACCGGCCAATCGCAAATCGTAAATTCGCGAACAACCGGGCACTCTCCGAGGCCCGCGCCCACACGGTATTTAACTATCTATCAAAAAAGAAAGCCCTTTCACCCGACCGCTTCACCATCATCGGCAAAGGCGCCGCAGACCCCATCGCAGATAACCAGACCCAGTCCGGGCGCAAGAAAAACAGACGAGTGGAAATTGTGCTGAAGAAAGTGGAGTGAAATAAATTGATTGACTTTTTAACGAACTAAGGCCACCTTCTTTTTCTGCTCAAGGATAATCTTCCCATGCATATCGGTTACTTTGATTATGCAAAAATAAATGCCTGGCGCAACATCCTGTGCTGCCCAGACTGTTGATACCGTCCGGCCGCCCCCACCATCCGAACTTTCTTCAATACGGGCAACACGCTCCCCGAGTAGATTAAATATCTGTATAGTTGCCTTTACTTCGCCGACAACTGTATAAGCGAAATACATTTTACCTCTGGCAGGATTGGGATATGCCATCACTTGACCTTCCTGTATAAATGGAGTCGAGGTCGGCGTTGCGGTAATAGTGCAAGTAGGTGTCGATGTGATTACTTCAGGTGTTACCGTGACTGTGCTATTCAATGTCGGCGTCGGCGTTGCTGTTGAAGTCGGTGTTGCAACCGGAGTGTTCACACTTATTTCCGCAGAATAAGCATACGTTGGACGGTCACCGCCCGATGCTTCACGCACACGAAGGTAAATCGTTTCTCCCACATCATAGTGCTGATTGGACGTTTCCAATACACCATTGATTGTCTGCCCAACTGTCAGATTTAATGTTCCTGACCCAGGATCATTTGTCGCCATATTTGTAACCGCATCCATAACAAAAGTTGTGTTGGCAGTTGCTACTATTTGGTGCGATGTATCATCACGCACTTCCACTCTCACCGAAAATGTATTGGGCGCCGCATCCACCGTTATTGGACCAGGCTGTTCAACCCCATTGACCCATACTTTGAAATAGGTCTGACCATAGGAAACAATCTGAACATCTGAACGGGATTCCTGATTATGATTTAATGTACCATTGGTGGTATCCCAGGGATAGATGGTCAATTGGCCCAGGGTATACAAGGTTGCTTCCACCCATGCGGAAGCATAATTAAAAGCGTCCAGCACCAATACGCTTACAATGGGCGAGGAAACATTCGGAATCCCCTGCGGATCACTTTCAGAATTTGTCCGCACTTCAAAATTATCCACAATACTCTCTACCTGATTACCAAAACGATCAACCGGATAAACAGTCACGCCAAAAGCGGCACCGGAAATTTCCGGATCTGCCAGCAGAGAATTTTCCACATCACCGGACGGCTCGGTCAAGGTTACACCACTGTACCAACCGCCTGATGTAACACCGCCGATACCGCTGGCCATAAGGGAATTGCCGCTGCCTTCCACCAATATCTGTCCGGGTGCCACCGTGACCAAGCCGTACACTGACGCCGGATTAACATAAATACCCGGTGTGGTACCGGTCGAAATACCGGCCGGATTGGAATAAACCCAATGCGCAGTAAAACCCGCACCACCTGCAGGCGCATCTCTTCCCAGCCACTCGATGGAATCACCATTTTGCTGATAATCCCAGTTTTTCACATAGACAGCACTGCCATCATGCACCTTGATAATATCAATAACATTCGTAGTTCCCAACGCATCCAATGTTGAACCATTGGCACGGGTCAGCGATTGGGTAGTCTCAATGACATCATAAGCAGTAATGGAGAACGGCGTATCTCCTATGTCCGGATCAGCCGCCTGATGGAAAGCAAATGCCTGTGAACCGCTAAACTCAGCATAACCGCTAATTAAGTTAATTTGAACCGGCGTGGGGATGGATGCAAATCGATCAGTCGTTTTCACATAAACCCAGTCCACTGGTCCTTCAGCCACATTGCCGTATGCATCGCAGGCATAGACCCTAAACGAGCTAATCGAAGAACCTGAGTTTTGTGTTCCCGGTGATCCTGAATACCCGACAAATCCGGCACCCGGACTCGGTGTGCTATAAACACCGCCGCCATTGATATCCATGGAAGGAACGATGGGTATCAATCGCGTGAAACTATTGGCATTAACATTGGATGCAGATGAAGTTCCGCCATGGGTCCCCTCGACATCACTGAATGTCGCCGCAACACTGTTGCCGATATATTCCTTGTACAATGTCAAATCGGGATAACCAACGCCACCGTACGTCCCGCCAGGTAACTGAATAACAGTTGGATATAATGTATTGGTCCCTGAGCCCGAACTTAAATTGACATTATTCGACGCTGGAAAGGCCGTCGCTGTATTGCGGTTGTCCATGGTGTTGCCATACCCATCTTGGGCAGTCACGGTTGCCGAAAAAGCCACACCGGCTGTTTTTGGCGAGGTATCAATATCCACCTGGAACTGTCTAATTTGATCATTGTGCCGTACATTGATCGGGGGATTACCGCCGCCACCCAATGTAAAGGATGCCACACTGCCATTATCCAGATTGGCCACCGTCAATGTCTGATAGCCATTAATGCCAACAGTATAAAGCACAAAATCAGTTGTCCGGTATCCACCATAAGGATATCCCGGATCCTGGGGTGAATTAACCCCAAATGCACCCACATTGACGGTCTGCGGTAAATTTTGACCAGCTCCTAACATCGTCCCCATTGTTGCCGGATACGGATCTGATGAAGAAATCTGAATTTGATCTGTTCCACCCGAGGCAGTATGCGTCACCACATTATAATATTCATCGCAAACATAAATTTTCAGGTCATAAGAAACACCCGCCTCATGAATTTCGGGATTTCCCTCATAACCCGGGAAACCTCCCGGCGGATAGACATTGGGTGCAATACCCGGTTTGGGTGTCATCCCGGTTGCCAAAGCCAACATACGATTGGCTGCATTGTGATACACTGTGGGATTTACACTAACAACGGAGGGAACACTTCCTAGCTGACATTGAATATTAACATTCGTATACGCGCGAAAAACAGTTGCTTGTCCATACCAGATGCCATTCGTGAAAATAATCTGCTGAGGACTAATCACCCGGTAGGGTTCTGCATAATCCGCCGATGTAACCAAATTTGTCTGTCCATTGAATGTTGACGCAATGGTTGATCCTGCATCAGCATAAGCTGTGATCGAGAGGTCAAACGGCACACCGGCAGTCAGGCTGTCCGGGAGGACCGCACCACCAAAACCGGTTAGCATAAAACGGTTCAGACTTGTTGTATCGAAATAATAGGGCGTCGTATAATCATCAATTCCGGTGGTATCATAATCAGCTGTCAAACGATAGGTCTCGCTTCCATTGAGTACTACAGCAACCACGGTATTACCTAAATTGAACTCCCAGTCCGTATTGTGAATATTCGAAGTATCCGGAACCGTGGTCATTGTAAAAGACCCGCTCGAAAAAACCGGATTCCACCAGTCATCTGTCGCATAAACCGTCACATAAAAAGGTGTCCCGATCTCCTGTGCATTCGGAGTCCCGTAATAACCACCCAAAGAATTGCCATCACCGCCGCCCACGCCGGGTCGATATTCTAAACCAGGCACAATCATGAACACTTTTTGGTGTGTGTTTGCATTGACATCAAAGGATGCGCTAGTTCCGATGACTCCCGTACCATTAACATTTTGTGATACTGAAATTTCAACATCCGTACCGGCACGATAAACCAGCATATTATGCGACCAGACACCACTTGAAAACCCCGAACTGACTGTCCAGGTCACACCTGTCGCGGTCCCGTAGGTCGGTACGGATAATACCGATTGTTCAGGATTATGATAATCCAAATCAGGACAGGTCACATACACCGGACCGGTAAAGGATGTAACAATATTTTCATATTCATCACGAGCTGAGATATTGACATTGAAAGCCGAGCCTGCCGTCTGCGTCCCGCCAATATTCCCAACTGTGAAGTGATCCAACGAGGTCGCCAAAACATTAAAATAATTCGATTGTCCCGGGATCGGGGCCGCACCTGTGCACTGTAATTGTTGTTGGTTTGATCCGCTGTAGGCAGTGGTTAATACGATGCTAAATACCGTTCTGCCGTTCGACAAAGCTGCTGTAGACGGTACGGTGGCACCGGCATCAATTCTTTCCAGACTATTATTAATATCACCGGTCGAATAAACGCCGCTTGTCAGCTGATTTCCATAAAGATCGGTTGCATACACTATTACGGATACCATATCTCCCACTGTCATATCAGTGGGTGCAGCAGAACGGCCAAAACCATCACCTTGGTTTTCTCCGGGATGATACGTCTGACCCGGCATAATAACGATATAACGGTAAAGCGAAGTCGTCTGGCTCGCTTCAACATTGAATGTCCCTGAATCATCATCAGTTGCACCATTGTCCGCTCTGATTCCAATGGTAAATCCGGTACGGTAGATGGTATAGGTCCCCGTCCAATTACCATCCCCATCAAATTGAGAGCCACTGATTGAACCGGGAGCATAAGCGCTGGCATCAAAATCACTGCTTGAATTGGCAACCAAATTCACCGTTCCTGCAACACTACCGGTCGATGTACAGGTATTACCATAGACATCATAGGCTGTTACAACCAAGGAAAAACCCGTACCCGCATACTGCGGTGATGCAATTGTGTTAAATCCAAAGGATGCATGTGTCGCATTATCGAGAGGGACTGTTTCCTCATCCGTGGTCAGACCACCAGCCACAGTAAGCGTCTGACTGCCTGCGAGTACACGCCGTAAATCAACATCAAAATAAGCAACACCGCTCGTTAAAAACCCGAGTGTTCCATTCACCTGCATAATCGAGCCGCCAAAGCCCAAATCAGTTGCACCCAAAGCAATCGTGGTCGAAGGCGTGATAAGATTCCAGTACTGGTCGCAGGCATAGATGGTCACCCGAAAGGGGACTCCGGCGGTCTGAATATCCATACTGCCATCAACGCCATCTCCCCCAGTTTCACCCTGCTGAATAGATTGCCCGGGGCCAACAATGAGAAACTGCCCAGCCGGGCCGGTATTTACAGTAATCGATCCCGATGTGGATGTTACAATCGTTCCGGGATCAGGCGAAATCGTGCTTGCCTCCAGTTGAATGCCGCTTCCGGCATAAAATAATTGAATGCGCGGATAAGCCACACCATTGGTAAAGGAAACCGTGTCCAAAACCCCGGAATCGGACCCATTAATACCTCCATTCAATGCGCGAAATGACACCGTCCCGTCAAACGGCAATACAGGATCATTATTATTGTCTCTGGCGGTAACTGTCACATAATTCACTTCCCCTACATCCCATGATACCGGCAGATCATAAAAAAACTTGTCCATATAATAAATATGAATTATTTTTTGTCCCGTTTGAATACCGCTCGGATTATTGGTGCCTGTGGAAATGGTCACATCAGACGTCGCTGCGGGTAAAAGTGTTGTCACAAAAGGCGTATACCGGCAATTGGAAACCGGCGTATCCTGCTCCAAATTTTGCGCGCCTGATGCCGGATTGAAGGTGGCCGAACTGGTTGCTGTCATTGTCACCAAGGCATACGTTGTGATATAATTCCAACTCGAATCATCAATCGAGCCTATTTCCACATCAAAAGCAACCCCCGCAACTTGGGAATTTGGCACAGCATCTACCCATCCTGTACCATGTAAAAAAGATTCACCCGGTGCAACGAGAATAAGTCGATTCGCCGCCATCGCAATCGATGCAGATAGCAATAAAACAACAACACTAAAAACGATTACCATCATTTTTCTTACAGTTCCTTTTATCATATGTTTGTCCTTTTCCCAGAATTTAACAAACCTGCCGAGTGCCCGGATCACTGTCATCCTACTTCTTTATTAGACAAATTATCCATTCATTTTATTGCATTTATTTTATATTTTTATAAATCATTTCACAAATGCATTATTTTCGCCTCATCAAATCCGGGGATGGGACGCACTCCTGATAACTTGTTTAACCTCATCACCAAATATCAAGCTTTCACCCTTTTGAATCAAAATGCTTGCACTGCTTCTTGTCACACATATAAATAATTTTTGCGCCGGAGACAGCAAAAAACGGGCATGAGTGGTCATCAATACCCGGGCATAACAATTGACCTTGGTTTTTTCCAGACACATACTGAAACATCTTGAAAATCGAATCCGGTCTTTCTTATCGTGAAACAAAAACCTGCGTTCGATGCCGCGGATGATGATGTGATAGATGCCACCTGGTATATGGAGTCTCCCTTTTCTGGCCATATATCTTTTGACCAACACTTTGGGAAATCCTTGCACTTTTTTTTAATAAAGTTAAACAGTTATCAGGTTTACGTCCCGTTCCACAGTTACGTCCCGTTCCACGTTCCATGGGAACCAATAAAGAGTCTAGAAGCCAGGCCTGGCACCCTTACCTGCGGTGCCGCCGTAATGGCAGCCACCAAAAAGAGGTCAGGCACACGATGAAATAGAGGCCGGCCGAAAGACGGAAAATCCATAAAGGCGCCCCCCAGTTCTCAACATAAATAATCCGTTCCACCCATGTAGCCAGAAAAGATTCCTGGTAAGAAAAGCCCGGTGTCGCAGCTTGCCGGAAGTATTCCTCGCCATAGGTCAATGGGCAATAAAACCCCAACACTGCCAACACCAAGTAAGAGAATAGCCCCACAGCATGCACCACGCGCAATACCGGACTGCGCAGCACCACTGCCAGGAGAAAACCCGTCACCATAAACACAACCCATAGAAAATGCATTATCAGAAGCGCATCTGCCAGCAGCTTTGCCATAGTCGTTCCTCAAATAGTATGACGGTATTTACCAGAAATACGGTCGCCAATCAGCAATCTAAACAATCCTCACCTGTAATTTCTTTCCCAGTGCCAAAGCAACTTTTTCCAGAGTCGAGAGCTTGATGTCTTCCGCGTGATTCTCAATTCTGGATATTGCTGTCTTTTGCGTGTGCAATTTCTTGGCAAGCTCATCCTGGGACAACCCGGCTTGTTCCCGCGCCATTTTCAGAATGACCCCGATTTTGAATTCCTGATAGCCGCTTTCATAATTCAAAGCAAAACTTTTATCCCTTTTTTTGCGTTTGGAGGTATATTTTTGTAAATCACTCATGGCCATCATCTCTTTTCCTTAAAATATTCCTGCTTCATTTTCTCTGCCCTGTGAATCTCTTGTTTTGATAATTTTTGTGTCTTCTTCATAATGCCATGCGTGAGAATAACATTATTACGGTCCCAAAAAGCAAACACCCTGTAGATGTTATTCCCGACTTTTATCCTGCACTCCCAAATACCCTTCGTTGCAGTGAGCTTCTTGAAATACTGCCTGGGAATAACCGGTAAATCTTCAATAAGATTCAATACCCAGACGACTTTCTTTGCTGTTTTTGCCGGAAGAGTCTCCAGAAAATCCTCAACCGGACAATGATTCTTGAATCGGTAAAAACCCACAGACCGAACCGGCTTATTTTCTATGTTAACTTGCATGTTAACCTTTGTCAAGGTGTGTTTTGCCATATGAATTCCCCTTTGGATTGCGGTATCATCATATTGGACTGATTATTTCAGAAATCCATGCAGAAAAAATAAAAAAAGAATCAATCACTGAATTAACGAAGACTACGAAGGAAAAATTATTTTGAGATTTTAATGATGTAAACTACAGGAGCATTACGAATCTTCATCAATGGAACCCGGGACGTTGATTAGAACCCGGGACGTTGATTAGTAGAACCCGGGACGTTGATTAGTATATTAATATAGCACGTCTGGCACCATCTTCTCAGGTATCCAGCAAATCAAAAACAGCTTTTTCCGGCTCCTCTCCCTTTGGCACTGACGTAATAGAAGGCTCCTGGGATTCCAGTTCAAAATTGTCTTGGCATATTGTATTTAACTGATAGTAGCGGGTTTTCATTTATTTTTTTTGATTTTCTATACTGATATACTAATCAACGTCCCGGATCCAAACGTCCCGGATCCACGGATCCCCTCACTATTACGCTATTAACGGCGTGCCTGAATTATATTTCAGTGAAATTTAAAGGGGACGTAGGGCAAGGGCGTGAATCCCGGTGCCTAATGCACCACCGCGATTCTCCGGGTTTCCAGCAACTTCCCGTCTTTGAGCACCCGCAACAGGTACACGCCGGCAGCAATATCCGAACAGTCCCAGACCAGCGTCTGTCCCCGGCCGGCTGAAAGCGCGGATCCCACCGAAGCGATGCGCTCTCCGGAGAAATTGTATATTTCCAATGTGATCTCAGCCGCCGCGTCCAAATGGACGACAAACTTCATTTCCGCATTGGCGGGGTTCGGATACGGCAGCACAAAGCCGCCCTGCAAATCCACCTGGGCCAGGACATTGGTGGGCGTACAACTTGACGTAGGGGTGGAAGTATACGTGGGTGTGACTGTACTAGTGGGAGTAATGGTTCCGGTCACTGTATAGGTGGTTGAAATCGTCGAAGTTGCCGAAATAGTCGGGGTCGCGGTTATGGTCGGCGAATGGGTAAAGGTTGGTATAGTAGTTGGTGTAATCGTAGGTGTATGCGTGGGAGTGCCGGGCGGAGAAGTGGCTTGTAGGTTCAAGGAAAATTCAGAGGTATTATTAAGCACATCGGTTGCCGTCGCGCAAATATACTCGCCCACGATATAGCCTCCGGCAGCCAGACTCCACAAACCGGATCCGTTGGCAGTAGCATTCCCCAGGTAGCGGGTACTGCCCCCGTATCCGCCGGGTGTATTTTCCGCCGCAAATATTTCCACATAATCTCCAGCTTGAGCTGTACCGGTAATCCCGGCAACTGTGTCGGCCAATCCGACCACAGGTATGTCATAATTTCCGTTTCCACTGCTGACCAGATAAATGCCTTTATTTACAAAAGCAACAATCGTGTTCCCAAAAATCCCATTGTCAATAGTTGCGGCGCCACTCACCACAATCCCGTCATTGGCATTGGCAATCAAGTTACCCACGCCGGTTGCTTTGTTGCCAATCATATTCCCGTGCGCACCGGTGAATAGGTTGATCCCGGCTACCAAACCCACGACCGGAGATTGATCCGGAAACACGCCGATCACATTGCCCACCAGGGTATTGCCAAACGTACCCGTATTTTGCAAATTAATTTCTTGTATATTGTAATTACCTTGGATCATATTCTGAAAACTGTTGAAAAGAACAATGCTTCCGGACCCATTGAGCAAAGGCGCGGTCCCCCCCGCATTACACCCAATATAATTTCCGGCAATAACGTGCCCCACACCGCCGCTCATGAATATGCCATCACCATTATTCCCGGAAATGATATTCCTATAATTCGAATTATACCCGCCAAACAAACACGGCCCTGCGCCGAAATTAATAAATATTCCGCCATTCTGATTGGCTATGGGAGCGTCTCCATTGGCATTGAGTCCGATTGTGTTTCCCGCAATGGTATTGCCCGCGCCCGAGCTCAGGAATATTCCATTGAATTGATTCCCGGAAATTACATTCCCATAGGTGCCCGCATCATTGCGGCCGCCAATCAGGTTGCCGGAACCGCTAATTACAATACCCGTGTTATTCTGCAAAGCGGAAGTGCCGGTCACATTCGTGCCAATATAATTACCGCAAATGGAATTGCCATTCCCGATCAAGTAGATTCCACCGTTTGCGCCATTGCCGGATATGATATTGCCTTCCAAATTATCGCGATTGCCTCCAATAAGTGTGTGGTCGGAATCGTTTAGATAAATACCATCTCCATTGGTGAAAGAGGCACTGGAGGGATTGGTGCCAATATAATTATTCTGAATGATATTATTTTGCGGTCTGGTGCCGGCAGCCTCCCAGAAATTAATGTTGTATGAGGTATTGCCTGCCACAATGTTTTCGTAATTTGCCAGGGACAGTCCGATAGCGTTCCCCTCCAAGGATACGCCCGCAATACCCCGGTTGTTTGGCACGGCGGTATCCATCGCAAGATTCAGCCCTACAATGTTCCCGGCCACCGTATTGCCGGAGGCTTCAGCATCTTCAAAAACAATACCGTATTGGGAATGGCCTGATACAATATTACCCAATCCCGCGCTCCGATCACCGCCAATCAAGTTTTCCCGGCCGGCATATATACAAATACCAAAACTTTGCGCTCCCAACCCCGCGCTGCCCGCATTATTGAGTCCAATATAATTTCCGGTAATAACATTATGCGAACTGCCGGTGTTGAGCCAAACACCGCCATTGGTATTGTCGGAAATGATATTACGCGTACTCGCATTATTTCCACCCAGGCTGTTGTAATTACCCATGATATATATCCCATAGTAATTTCCCAAGCCCGTGGTGTCCGCCCAATCCGTGCCAATCCGGTTCCCATAAATCATATGGCAATTTGAGTTGCTTTGAATACGAATACCGTAACTACTGTCCACAATAGCCAGGCCGGTAATCGTGCTTCCCGTCGCCCCGGCATTCAGTTGAAAACAGATTTGCGGACCAAGATTTTCAGCGCCCACCTTTATCTGGTTGCCATGGATATATGCTGGATAAACAATGAGTAACGTACTATGAACAGTAATTGAATTGGCGGCCGGATCCAGGGATTGCGCATGCACGAATTGGATGATATCCGGAGCGGTCGTCAGATTGGCCTGCGCAATACACCACGGCAAAGAACCAGGCACTGAAACACTGGCCACTGGCGTGACGACATTGTAGGTGGCTGCCAGAGCGTTTTGGCATTGCATGAGAAGCACAAGACTGAATAAAACCGCTGTTTTCAAAAACAGTTTCCTGGCTCGCATAGTGCCCCCCCCATTAATGAAATCCTGCATTATTGTGACAAACATATTTTCGGATGGCAAGTTAAAAGCAAGAAGAACAATCAGCGAATAATTTATTATTTGGTTTTTCCGTAAAGAACCCGGGACGTTAGAACCCGGGACGTTGATTAGTATATTAATATAGCACGTCTGGCACCATCTTCTCAGACATTTGGCAAATCACGAAAAACTTTTTTCCGGATCCTCTCCCTTTGGCACTGACATAATAGAAAGCTCCGGGGGCAAAGTCCCCCTGCTCCCTATGTGCAAGGTGCCGGGGTAATTTCCCTAATAGCATAAAATTCTGTTAGAGTATTAAAATATACATTAGCAACTCTATTCACTTAAACCCCGCACCGACAACTCGATTTTAAAATTTCAGCTTAAATTCCAAACCATAATAATTTGCATCAATCTGTGGTTCAAAAGATAGTACTAGTTCCTGTTTTTCTTTCTCTAAGATCTTAATTTTGTTACTATCACTAGCGCCTAAGACTAAAAAAAGAACGCCATTCCCCGTTATTCCAATGGATGCCAATAATAACATCAGGCCAAAATAGCCTTTTTCTCCACCAACCAAACTAACAACCGTCAATATACCGCCAGCACTAAGTGTAGTAAGCCCCACAATATTTTTCCATAATCGCCCTTTTTTATAGTCCTCGATTTCTTCTTGTATTTCTTGAATAGTTAATTGATTTGTTTTTTCGCTATATTTAATATATTGTTCGTCTTTGAGAACCAATGCTTCTCCTGCAAAACTCATATTTGCTGAAAATAGCAAAACTAAAATACTACTTAATATTTTTTTCATTGCCAACTCTCCTTTATACTTGGTTACATCGTCCAAACAACTTGCCAATTTCATCTACTGCCCTTACTTTTAAATTCATATTGAAAATTACTTTTCCTAATCACCTAACACTATTCCTTTTTCACTCCAAGAACCTAAGTATTTCAGCGAGTTTGACCTCAAGCCGCATGTGCAACTACTTTCGTGATGCATTGCCGGCTCATCTGCCAAAAAGTATATCTCAGCTGTCGAGCCCGAGCAAAATTTTGTTTTCTTTGGTTCGGTATCACCTCCTTTTTCCGGCCAAAAACCCGGGACGTTGATTCGTATATTAATATAGCACACCTGCCATCATCTTCTCAGGTATCCGGCAATCATGAAGAAATACTTTTTCTCCGGCTCCTCTACCTTTGACACTGACGTGATGGAGGGCTCCGGGGATTCCAGTTTAAAATTGTTTTGGTATATTGTATTTAACTGATAGTGGCGGGTTTTCATTTATTTTTTTTGATTTTCTATACTAATATACTAATCAACGTCCCGGATTGTGGCGGCCCACTAGGCGGCCCACTAGTTCCTGTACCCGCGCAATGACCATTTGCTGCATTTTGCGCAGGGAGCGAAAAGCCGGCACCATGGCCAAAAGGGTAACCTCGAAGATAAACACATTTTGCACCAGGCGGGTCCAAAAAGACTGGGAAGCCGGGATGAGCCAGGCCCACACGGCAGAGAGCACGATCAATGCAACGATACATTGTATCGGAAGGAAATCAACCATACGGGAGAACACTTTGTCCCGCTGGATGAACATGGCGAGTACTTGATTGATGTTCTTGGTGGGATAAATTTTAGCAAACCGTTCTTTGGCTTGCGCCAAGGTCCATTGCGGCAAGGTCTTGCGGACCACAGCGACCAGTTTGTTGATCAACCAGGTGGCAACCGCGGCCACGCCAATGGCAATGGCTGACCAGAGAATGATCTCAGACGCGTTCATGGATCGATTCAGCCTTGGGCTTTTTTGGCCGCAATGACGGTTTCATAATTGGCCAGCATCTGTTCGGCCTTGCTCCTGGCCGACCATTCGGTTGCCTGCTTTTTGGCTTCAACTAGTTTTTCCTGATACAATTTTTCATCCGTCAAAAGCCGGTTAACCGCATCCGTGAATTCGTCCACATTGAGCGAGACGGCGATCCCACCTCCAGCTGCCATAACATCGCGCACACCCATGGCCGCGACTGCCACGCAGGGGGTCCCGGCTGCCATGGCTTCGGTTAGCACCAATCCCTGGGTCTCGGTCACAGATGCCAGCAACTGTAAATCCGCCGCTGCATAAAGATCCGCCCAATCTTTGCGATTGAGCAGTCCGATAAACATCACCTTTTCGTCTAGCTTGCGCTTTTTACAGTCTGCTTTGACGCTTTCCAAAGCCGGACCCTGACCGGCAATTACCAATCGCGCGCGGGGTTGACGACTCTCAAGCTTTTGGAGTACGTCAAATAAGAAAGGGATATTTTTTTCACCGGCCACCCGTCCCATGCTCAAAAGAATTTTCTCATCATCTGCAAAGCCCAATTTCTTGCGCATACGTGCACCATCCACATTGCGAAACGGCTCAATATTAATCCCGGTCGGGATGACTTTGACCGGCGGTTTGACTTTATAATCTTTCATCACTTCTGCAATGGAGGTGGACGGCACCACCACCGCATCATGTAAATTACAGCATCGCCGGGAAAACCAACCCACAAACGGTTTATCAAAAACACGCGGCAAGATCGGAAAATAGTGCGGCATGTAAGCCTCAAACATGGTGTGATAGGTATGTACCAAAGGAATATTAAGTTTGCCGCAACGGCGTGCCATCATATAGCCCAATGTAAAGGGTGTCTGGGTATGCATAATGTCCAATTTCAAATCAGCAATCGCTTTGAGCTTACGCTTCGATTCCCCGGCATAAGGGTTGGGCAGCCGGTCCTCAGGATTAAAAAACAGATAAAACGAAGGAAAACGCCAGAGATCTTCTTCATCCACCTTGGCTTCGGGAAATCGGGGTGCAAAAATCGTGACTTTATGTCCCATGCTCCGGAACTGTTCTGTGAATGTCATGATGGATTTCATCACGCCGTTGACCCGTGGTAAAAACGTATCTGTCGCAATTCCAATGTGCATAAGTTCGACACCCCTTGTTTTAGATTGGCTGCACCTTGTGCACCCATAATCCTGCTGATGTGCTCTCGCGGAGAGCGCATCAGCTCCGTGATAGATCTTTAAAAGACAAATACAAATCCATAATTTTTTATTTCTTCTTTTTCATCCGGATCACTTTTTCATAAACCGCCAATGTCTCTTCGGCTTTTTTTTCTATCGACCAGGCCTTGGCCAGCGCCTTGGCTTCAGCTTTTTTCTGCTTATAGAATTTTTCATCTTTCAAGAGCCGATGCACGGCGTTTGTAAAGTCACTCGCGACCAAAGCTGTCATCAATCCACCGCCGCCGGCCATCACATCACGCACACCCATGGCTGCCACTGCGACGCAGGGGGTCCCGGCCGCCATGGCCTCGGTCAGGGTTAATCCCTGGGTCTCGGTCACAGATGCCAGCAGATGCAGGTCCGCAGCTGCATACATATCCACCCAGTCCTGCCCCTGAACATAACCCACAAAAAGCACACGCTTATCCAGCTTACGCAATTTGCACTCAGTCTGCAGGTCGCCCAAACCCGGGCCCGCACCTGCAATTACCAACTTGGCGCGGGGTTGTTTTTTCTTAAGCAAGTGCATCACATCAAGTAAAAACGAGAGGTTCTTCTCGCCTGCCACACGCCCCATGGTCAACAGCATGGGATCTGTTTTAGCAAACCCCAATTTTTTACGCATCCGCTGGCCGTTTTTTTTCTTAAACGGTGTGAGATCAATACCACTGGGTATTACGCTGATGGGTTTTTTAATTTTATATTTTTTCAGAACTCTGGCCATGGCCCGTGAAGGTGCGATAATATGATCATGCCGGTTGCAAAATGTACGCGAGCCGCGATAGACCAGATAACGTCCAAACCCTTCGGGAATATTTTTGGCATAGTGTTGAACATAGGTTTCAAAAAGTGTGTGATAGGTATGCACCACAGGAATCCGTTTTTGCTTGGCCCGGGTCAACATGGCAATGCCTAAAGCAAACGGTGTATGCGTATGCATAACATCCAATTCGAGTTTAGATGCCCTGCTAATAAGCCGCATGGATGACGGCCGGAAAGGATTAATGATACGGTCCTCAGGCGTGTTGGCGGAAGAGCGGGACGGAAAGCGCCAAACATCGCTGTCGGTTTCCTCATAGTCCGGAAATTCGGGCGCAAAAATAACCACCCGATGACCTTTTGCACGATATTCCCGTGTAAAGGTCTGGATGGATTTAACCACCCCGTTGATGCGGGGATAAAAAGTATCTGTTACGAGCCCGATATTCATTCCATTATTTCACCCATCATGTCATTGCGCAGCTGCAGAATCCGCTCCACAATGCGGTCACGGTCCACCATCTCAATCGCCTGATTGTCGCGCCGTTTCAGCTCTATCTTATTATCGGCAACACTTCTCCCAAAAGTTAAGCGAAGGGGAATGCCGATCAAGTCGCAATCCTTGAACTTACTGCCTGCCCGCTCATCGCGGTCGTCCAGCAACGCTTCAACGCCGGCCTGCCAGAGTTCCGTATAGACCGCCTCGGCCATTTCCATGGCTTTAGGATCTTTGGGCGATACCGGCAACAGGGCGACTTGATAGGGTGCAAGCGGCATAGGCCAGATAATACCATTTTCATCATGATTCTGCTCAATCGCAGCTGCCGCAATACGCGTAACGCCGATGCCGTAGCATCCCATCACGCAGAGTTGTTCTTTGCCGGCTTCATCCAGAAAACCAGCCTTCATCGCCTCAGAATATTTTGTACCCAATTTAAAAACATGCCCCACCTCAATCCCGCGTTCCAGAGTCATGGGGGTCTTACATTTGGGGCAGAGATCCTTGGCCTGAGCCACGCGCAGATCCAGCATTCGTGCAAATTGAAAATCTCTTTTCGGATTAACATTCACGGCATGGGTATCAACCCGATTGCCGCCGGTCACCAGGTTGGTTGCATCTTGCAAAGAATCATCCATCACGATTTCAGCAACACCCTGTAAATCAAACGGTCCGGCAAATCCAACCGGTGCTCCGGTCACCGCTTTGATCTTTTCCGGCGAGGCAAGTTGCAATGTTGCAGTATTGAGTGCATTGGCCAATTTGATTTCGTTGACTTCGCGGTCACCGCGGATAAGCACGGCCACCAGTTTGTCATCCGCCTGATAGAGCATGGTCTTGGCCAGCTTGGTAACCGGTACTTTAAGAAAAGCCGCCACCTCTTCCACAGTATGTTTACCCGGCGTATCCACCAAAGAACGTTCCCCCTGGGGTTCCAGAGTGTTGGTATCCGGTATGGCGCCAGTGGCTTTTTCAACATTGGCGGCATAACTGCATTGCGGACAGGTCGCGATCGCCTCTTCGCCTGTCTCAGCCAACACCATAAATTCAGACGAAAAAGCACCGCCGATCGCACCGGAGTCGGCTTCCACAGCTTTGAAGCGCAGGCCGCAGCGTTTGAAAATGCGCTGATAAGTCTCAAACATTTTGGCATAAGCAGCCTCGGCACCGGCTTCATCACGATCAAACGAATAAGCGTCTTTCATGATAAATTCCCGCGAGCGCATCACCCCAAAACGCGGACGGATCTCATCGCGAAATTTGGTATGCATTTGATAAAGATTAAGCGGCAGCTGACGATAGGAGCTGACGGATTTACGCACCAAATCCGTGATCACTTCTTCATGGGTGGGACCCAGCGCAAATTCCCGTTCATGCCGGTCCTGAATGCGGAACAACTCCCCGCCATATTTCCCCCAGCGGCCGGTCTCCTGCCATAATTCTGCCGGCGAAAGAATCGGCATGAGAACTTCCACCGCACCGGCCCGGTCCATTTCCTCACGCACAATCTGCTCAATTTTACGAACACTCCGCCATCCCAGGGGCAGATAATTATATAAGCCGGCAGCCAATTTGCGAATCAAACCGGCCCGGACCATGAGCTTGTGGCTCACAACCTCTGCTTCAGCTGGAACCTCTTTTTGGGTAACCAGCAGCGTTTTGCTCCAATACATCTTCTCACCACAACCTTTCAAATAAATCATCCAAAACGATTAATTTTCTCATAACCCCGCCGAAGTCTCAAGCAGCAAAAAATATCAGATTTTCCATTTCAGATTATCCCTGGCAAATTAAAAAATAAGTGCTCAAGCAAGTCATTCGGGAGGCCTGTTTTTCCATGAAAAAACGCACACCAAGGACACATAGGGCCTTGGTCAACAGTATCCGGGTGGAGACAGTACCGATTTTCCTGAAAAAACAGTCCTCCCGAATGAACGATCAACAGTATTGGACAATAGTGATTTTGGATATCCTTTTGAACAACGATGCAGGACAACAAACTATTTCTATTAATGGCCGGGTATTACTTTTTTCTTTTGCACACCGGCACTGTACCAGCGCAACCAAGCAAGCAGGATTATCAAGTCACCTTATTCAAAAAGTCATTCTTCCGACTACGTTTGTGCAAAAGAAAAAAGTAATACCCGGCCATTGTTCACCATCATACTCATTACTGTTTCACCAATTTTTTCTTCTTGATCGTGTGCATCACCACAGTATGCATCTCCCGATCAGACACATAAACACGCATGCCATCCGGTGAGACGACTAAGTTCGCAGGTTTTTTCACAGTCTTGCATTCAAGAATTTGTGTCCCGGTTTTCACTGAGATAAGTCGAATTCTCCCGGGTTCCAGGATATAAAGATTCCGCCCCATCGAATCCATCACCATATCCAATGCATCGGGCCCCGCCTGCCAGGTCAAACCCGCTTTTTTATAAAAAGGGTCGATTAACTGGACCACACTTCGGGGCGGTTCACGCCCGCTTCCCCGGCACAAAACAAACAGACGCTCCCCCATCGGGGTACTCAGCAGCTTCATGGGATTGGGCCAAACCGGCATTTCTTTGATAACCTGGTTCCTGTCCAGATCAATCACTGATACCGTATGCGCCTTATAGTTGGCAACCCAGAGCAGACCGGTCTCGATCTGCAACAGCATGTCCTGCGGATCAATACCCGCATTAATTGTTGGCAGCGGATTTTTCTGGACAAAGGGATAAATCTGATTTGATTTTGCACTGCAAAATATAAACTGCCTGGCATCCCGAGTCACCATGGCACTGGGTTCATCCGGAAGGTCCATTTTTCCCAGGAGTGTCATCTCAGGGACTTGGTAGAGATAGAGACGTTTATCTTCTGAGCACAGTATCCTCAAGGTTTGATTGTCCCGGTCCAGATATAACCGGATGGGGCCGATAGCCACGTCCACACTTTTTAAACGCTTCTTTTTTTTCACATCCCAGACACTGACTTTTTCCGCACCTTCACACGCAACATACAAATATCGCCCCCGTGCGTCCAGGGCCATGGCCGCAGGATCGGCCTCGGTCTCAATAAATTTTTGCGGCCCGCCACAGCCTGCCACAAGTCCTGCCATTCCTAAAATCATCCACAGTCTGATTCGTCTCATTCACTTTCCTTTAATCCAATTAGTTTTATTGGAGTTTTACACAGTAGGGGCGTATGGCCATACACCCCTTTCCTCCTGATTGGAGGCTTAACATTATTTATACCCTTGCAATTTTTTATCCATTCCCCAAATCACTTGCAACAGCGCTTGCACCGCTTTGTCTGCTGCAACGCGTTTCACCGGCTTGCCTTTGGCAAAAAGCATAAACGATCCATCCGCCGCACCCGCAATACCCACATCCGCATGCCGCGCCTCACCCGGCCCATTGACCACACATCCCATGACTGCCACGGTCAGTGTGCGCTTTTCTGTCGCCAGGGCCCGTTCAACCTGTTTAAGTATTTTTTGCAAATCAGAAGTCGTCCGGCCGCATGTCGGGCAGGCAATAATTTCCGGTCCGCGCTTGCGCACACCTGTGGCGGCTAAAATCATATCCGCCACCCGAATCTCTTTCACCGGATCTTCAGTAAGGGAGACGCGCAGCGTATCACCGATCCCCTCCAGCAGCAAAGGACTGATACCTGCCGCTGTTTTAATGCCCCCGGCCAGTTCCCCGCCGGCCTCGGTAATGCCAAGATGCAAAGGCCACGGCGACTGTTTGGCCAACGTTCGGTACGCTGATAAGGTGGACTGTATATCCGAAGCTTTTACTGAGAGGACAATGCAATCCAATCCGGTTTTGGCAAGTACCGCAGCATACTGCATGGCCTTGCGGGCCATGAGCCGCCCCAATGCTTCCGGGGTTTTGACTGTTTTTCTTTCCCGGGGTGCAATCGAACCGGCATTGACGCCAATCCGAATTGCTGTCTGCGCGCGAACTGCCGCCCGCGCCACTTCCAGGGAGCCGGGCAAACCCATGTTGCCGGGATTGAGGCGGACTTTGGCAACCTTGGCGGCAATGGCTGCCAGGGCAAGTTTATAATCAAAATGAATATCCGCCACAATGGGCAGGGGTGATTTTTTTACAATTTGCGGCAAGGCTGCGACCGCAGCTTGATCCGGGACTGCCACACGGACCAATTCGCAACCCGCCTTGGCAAGACGGCGAATCTGACCGAGTGTCTTCCCCGGCTCGTGAGTCTTAGTATTGGTCATGGATTGAACCACAACCGGCGCGCCACGCCCGATATGCAGCGGCCCTATGGCCACTGACCGGGTTTGAAAGCGCGGACCTTTTTTCAAGGCGTCCCTCCTCCGGTAAAAACAGGCGCAATAATCTTATAAATATCATTAAACGTCGCAAAAACCATCACGCCCATGAGAAGAAAAAAACCGATCTGCTGAGAAACTTCCTGAATCTTAAAAGAGAGCGGCTTACGCATAATACCCTCAATGATAAAAAACATGATATTCCCGCCATCCAAAACCGGAATCGGCAGCAAATTAATAATTGCCAGCATCACCGAAATACCTGCCAGAAAAAAGAAAAAATCTTTTGCGCCTGACTTGGCCTCTTGACCGGCCATGCGCATAATGGTGATCGGGCCGCCCAAAGAATCTTTGGCGGATATCTGACCTGAGATCATCTGTCCAAGTGCATTCAGAATCATTTTTGAAATTGTATAGGTCTGTACCACACCCAATTGTGCGGATTTGAAAAATCCATACTGCATACGCTGGGTCTTGTCGGAAATTTTAAAACCAACCCCGATTACACCAACTTTGCCTTCTTCCGGTAATTGCTGTGCCATGGGTTTGACCTTGAGGTCCACGACCTCACCGGCGCGCTCAACCCGGATACGGGTCTCCTGGTCCGCCCGGGGCCAGACCAATTGCTGGAAATCATATTTGGTCCAAACGGTCTCATCTTCCACTGCCAGAACTTTGTCCCCAATTTCAAACCCTGCCAATTCGGCAGGTGTGCCCACAAAAACCCGCTCCAAAATATTTGTTCCGGTCGGTGCAATGGTAATTCCCAATTGCCAGCGCTTGACCTCTTCGTTATACGCAGGTGTAATCGCTTTGCTCATGCTCTCGCCGTCCCGAATACAGGTAAGGGTAAGTGCTTTGCCGGCTTGTTCTTTACCCAGTGTGTTGATTCTATCGGAAAAGATCTCCCAGTTTTCCGTGGATTCACCATTAAGGTGCGTGATCACATCTCCGGGTTGCAATCCAGCCGCAATTGCCGGCGAAGCATCAGCCATTTGAATAATCTGAGGATGCGCCATGGGTACCATAAAACCAATCCAATAGAGCAGTCCCAAAATAAAGATTGCCGCGAATAGGTTCATAAAAGGCCCGGCCAAAAGCACCAGAACCCGGATATACCAGGGACGTGAAAAATAATCTCCGGGCTCAATGCCCTGATTCTCCTCTGATTCTTTGGGGTTTTCACCCGCCATTTTGACATAGCCTCCCAAAGGCAGCGCAGATATCAGATATTCGGTATCGCCGTGTTTAAATCCGACCAGTTTTTGTCCAAAGCCAAGAGAAAATTTCAAAACACGGATCCCCGCCCATTTGGCCACCAGAAAATGTCCTAATTCATGAACAAAGACAAGAAGTCCCAGAGCGAAAACCCCGTACAAAATAACAGTTACAACCTGCATGCGATTGCCTCCTTGGCTGCCTGACGGGCCCAGGTATCTGCCTGAATGATATCCTCCAAGGATACCCGCTTGGGCGGCCGATATTTTTTGAAAATCATACCAATAATCCGGGCGATCCCCGGAAAATCCAGTTCTTCCTGTAAAAATGCCTGCACCGCGACTTCATTCACTGCATTGATAACTGCCGGTGCCCCGCGTCCTGTCTTGCCGGCTTGATACGCCAACCCCAGACAGGGAAAACGCCGCATATCCGGCGGACCAAACGAGAGATTAAGCCCGGTTTTAAAATCAAGCGGTTTGACGATATGCGGAATCCTTTCCGGCGCTGTCAGAGCAGTCTGAATTGGAAGACGCATATCCGGATTGGACATCTGGGCTAAAATAGAGCCATCGACATATTCCACCATGGAATGGACAATACTCTGCCGGTGCACCACAACCTCTATTTGTTTATACGGCATGCCGAATAAATGGTGGGCCTCAATGATCTCCAGTCCTTTATTCATCAATGTAGAAGAATCAATTGTAATCTTCCGCCCCATGGACCAGGTCGGATGGCGCAGAGCCTGTTGAACCGTCACCCGGTTTAATTTGGCTTGAGAAAAATCCACAAACGGCCCACCCGAGGCGGTAAGTATCAGACGCCGGACCGGGACCGAATCATGTCCCTGTAAACATTGAGCCAAAGCTGCGTGCTCCGAATCAACCGGCAGCAATTTAACCTTGTGATGCCGCACAGTGTCCATGACAATCTCCCCTGCCATCACCAGGGTTTCCTTATTGGCCAAGGCAATATCCTTGCCGCTGCGAATCGCGTCCAGCGTCGGCACCAGCCCGGCACTCCCCACCATCGCAGAAAGGACTGTATCCGCCCGGGGCGCCACCGCTGCCTGACGAACCCCCGCCAACCCAACGGCAATCCGGGGAGGATTTTTCAACAATTTTATTTTTTCTTTCAGGTCCCGGGCCGCAGTTTCATCCGCCAAGGCGACCAGACGGGGTTTAAACTTTTTAATTTGATTGTAAAGACGGGTGACATTGCGTCTGGCAGCCAATGCTTCAACACAAAATCGATCCGGATGCCGTCTGATCACATCCAGCGTGGAACGTCCAATAGAACCGGTCGACCCCAATATAACAATATGCTTTTTCCCGCTCATGAATGCGTCAACCACCATGCCAAACAAAATAATACCGGCGCTGTAAAACAGAGATTATCAATCTTGTCCAACACGCCGCCGTGACCGGGAATAATACCTGAGGCATCTTTTTTTCCAGACCAGCGTTTTATCATGGATTCCATGAGATCACCGGCCTGGCCGAGGACCCCGAGCACCACACCGAGGATAATAAAAAAGGGCAGAGAAATCCCCAATGATTCCGGCAGCCAGACATAAAAAACAATAACCGCAACGACCGCGTTGGTTGCCAGGCCGATTAAAAATCCTTCCATCGTTTTAGCCGGAGAAATCAAAGGTGCCAAGGGACGCTTGCCAAAATATTTACCGCCGAACAATGCGGCCGCATCATACATCCAGTTGAAACCAAAAAGAATAATCCACCAGTTGTGCCCGTCCGGCATGTTGCGCAGCATAAACAAAAACGTACCAATGCCTCCCAGCATAAAAACGCTGAGAAAACTTGCCGCAATCGTTGCAAAGCTTCCCTGTTCCCGAAAACCGCTTAAAATTTCGCGCATTCCCAGCAGCAACAAGCTGGTGAAAACTACAAACCAAAAACCCGCCGCCATACCAAAAGGCCAGATGGTGCTGCCGCCTTCAGGCCAGGCTGCCAGCAAACTAAGCGCCCAGATCGCCGGCAGGGTAATCTCCCAACGAAATACGATCCCCCGATGAGAAATCAACTTGCCCAGCTCCACCGCCGCCACACTCATGCTGATAATCGCCAACAGAAACAAGGGCAGTGGATTGGGTAAATAAATCAGCCATACCAACAGGGGCAGAAAAATAAGTGCAACTATAATACGTGTTCTAAGCACGGATGGTCTCAACGCCTCCAAATCTCCGTTCCCGTTTTTGGTAGTCATCCAGGGCCTGTAAAAATTCTTTTTCCCTGAAATCCGGCCATAAAACAGGACTCACAATAATCTCGGCATATGCCAGCTGCCACAATAAAAAATTGGATAGCCGCAACTCTCCCGAGGTACGGATCAACAAATCCGGATCCGGCATAAAGGCAGTATACATCTTTTGCCCTAATATTTCCTCGGTTAAAACCGGACGCGGTTTCATTTTTATATACGCTTGCACTGCGTCAAGTATCTCCCGGCGTCCGCCATAGTTAAACGCCAGATTCAAATTCAATCCCTGATTGTGCGCTGTCATGACAACGGCCTGATCAATACTTTGCAATACTTTTTCAGGCACCGGATCACGTTGACCCAGCATCAGAATCCGCACACCTTGCCGGTGCAGTTCTGCCAGTTCCTTCTTCAAATACTCAATCAACAACTTCATCAAAAAAGAAATTTCCCGGCGGGGACGTTTCCAGTTTTCCGTGGAAAAAGCATACAACGTAAGATAATCGATCCCCATTTCGCCGCTCTGGCGGATAATGCTGCGCACCGAATTCATCCCTTCCCGATGCCCTTCCACCCGCGGCAGGCCGCGTTGTTGCGCCCAACGCCCATTACCATCCATAATCACCGCAACATGCCGGGGCAATAATGACCGCCGGCCGGAAGGTTTTGCTTTTTGCACCATACTGTTCCTCACCTTCCCCGGTATTTACCAACAAGGGAGTTCACAATGAACGGATGAAAAAAAATCCCCCGGACTTTCCAGGGGATTTTAAAAATAACCACACCAGAAACTATACTTCCATCAATTCCTTTTCTTTATGACTGGTCTGCTGATCGATCTTGGAAATATACTCATCGGTCAATTTTTGAATTTTAGTTTCGGCTGTTTTTTCATCATCCTCGCTAAGCGCTTTATCTTTTTTAAGTATTTTTAAATTTTCCATGGCTTTGCGACGATGATTACGAATTTCGATCTTCATGTCCTCGGCCATTTTGTGCACCTGCTTGGCCAACTCCTTGCGGCGTTCCTCGGTCAAGGGTGGAAATGCCAGACGAATGGCCTTCCCGTCATTAATAGGGGTAATCCCCAGATTGGCTTTTAAAATCGCTTTTTCGATCTCAGCCAGTGTTCCGACATCCCAGGGTTTAATCTCCAGCGTACGCGCATCCGGTATCACCACGGATGCCACCTGATTGACCGGCATCTGGCTGCCATAGTAATCAACCCGTACAGCATCCAGGATCGCTGCTGAAGCCCGGCCGGTCCGGACCGTGACAAATTCGCGTTTCAGTGCCTCGATCCCACGCTCCATTTTTTCTTTTGCTTCTTGATGAATTACCTCAGGCGTATTGGCGGACATAAAAACCTCCGTTACGTTGGATTTAATAAAAATTTTTCGTAGACAGCATCTTTTAATGCACCAGTGTCCCGATGCGTTTACCCAGTACGGCATTTTTAATATTATCTTTCTTCATCAACTCAAAAACAATCAACAGAAGATTATTTTCCATACACAAGGTTATGGCCGTGGTATCCATCACCTGCAAACGGCGGCGAATCACTTCCATATATTCAAGTTCTTTGAAAAAGTCAGCATTTTTATTTTTCCGGGGATCTGCCGAATAAACACCGCCGACATTGGTTGCCTTTAAAATCACATCCGCATTGATCTCGATCGCCCGCAGCGTTGCTGCCGTATCCGTCGAAAAATAAGGACTCCCGGTTCCTGCCGCAAAGATTACCACCCGGCCTTTTTCCAGATGCCGGATTGCCTTGCGTCGGATATAGGGCTCCGCCACTTTTTGCATCCCGATCGCCGACTGCACCCTGGTCGGAACACCCAATTTTTCCAAGCGTTCCTGAACTGCCAGTGAGTTAATCACCGTTGCCAGCATACCCATATGATCTGCGGTCACCCGATCCATGCCCAGGCCCTCGGCCGCTGCACCCCGCATAATATTGCCGCCGCCTAAAACCAACGCGATCTGGACACCCTGTTTTCGGACGGCCTTAATCTGCTCGCTGATTTCTTGAATGACAGCGTGATCCAACCCCATCTTCTGCTTTCCGGCCAATGCTTCCCCGGAAAGTTTAAGCAAAACACGTTTATATTTCAACTTGCGTGCAGCCGCCATAGCCGCCTTATTCCTCGCCGACTTTGAAGCGGGTGAACCTGCGAATCTGGATATTTTCACCAACCTTGGCAACCGTCTCAGCCACCAATTGGTGGATTTTTTTATCCGGGTCCTTCACAAACACTTGTTCCATAAGACAGATTTCCTCGTAAAATTTTTCCAGTTTTCCGGAAATTATTTTTTCCATAATATCCGCCGGTTTCTTCGATTCAGCCATCTGGGCCTTATAGATCTCACGTTCTTTCTGCAAGGTTTCTTCCGGCACATCCTCGCGCTTTACATACACCGGTCCGGATGCCGCAATATGCATGGCAATGTCCTTGGCCAGATTCTGAAACTCATCGGTCTTGGCCACAAAATCGGTCTCAACATTTACTTCCACCAACACACCCAAGCTGCCCCCGGCATGAATATAGGAAGTAACGATGCCCTCACCTGCCACACGGCCGGCTCGCTTGGATGCGGAAGCCAAACCTTTTTCACGTAGATAGGTAATGGCCTTTTCCATATCACCTTCAGTTTCTTTTAAGGCGGTTTTGCATTCCATCATGCCCACGCCGGTTTTATCCCGTAATTCTTTCACCACTGCTGCTGATATTGTCATTCGACGACTCCTCCTCAAACAAGTAACTTTTAATCATCCTTTTTTAAACAAACACGCCGGATCGTTTGTGCACTTATGTTCTATTACTCCACTGCTTTTGGCGCTTCTGCTTCAGGCGCTGCCGGTGCTACAGGTGTTGCCGGTGCCGGTGCTACAGGCGCTGCCGGTGCCGGTGCTACAGGCGCTACCGGTACTGCCGGTGCGACTGCTGCAGGCGCTGCCGGTGCGGCTGCTTCAGCCGATGCGGCCGCTTCAGCCGGTGCGGCATCTGTACCTTCATTCACTGCCTGCGCTTCCGCCTCAGCTTCCTTCTTTTTCCGTTCTTCGTCCAGACGGCGAATTTCCACACCTTCCAGAGATGACTCGGCCATCAGACTTGAAATCAAACGAACAGCGCGAATTGCATCATCATTTCCCGGAATAATATAATCTACTTCATCAGGATCACAATTGGTATCCACAATACCCACAATTGGAATACCCAATTTACGCCCTTCTGCAATGGCATTGTGTTCCTTTTTGGTATCCACAATGAAGATCGCTCCCGGCAGGTTGTCCATCTCCTTGATGCCGCCCAATGAGCGTTCCATTTTTTCCAATTCTTTGGAAGCCAGCACACGTTCCTTCTTTGGCAGTTTCTCCATCGAGCCGTCTTCCAACATGCGCTCGATTCCCTTCATACGTACAATGGTTTTCTTGATTGTCTGAAAATTAGTCAGAGTACCGCCCAACCAGCGCTGATTCACATAATACATCCCGCAGCGTTTGGCCTCTTCGGAAACCGAGTCCTTGGCCTGTTTTTTCGTACCCACAAAAACAATCTTTTTGCCGCTGGCTGTCAATTCCTTGACAAAACGAATGGCTTCCTTGAGTTTTTTAACGGTTTTTTGGAGATCAATGATATAAATACCATTTCTTTCTCCATAAATGTAACGCGCCATTTTGGGATTCCAACGACGTGTCTGGTGACCAAAGTGAACACCGGCCTCCAAAAGTTGTTTCATTGAGATGTTTACCATAAAAAGCCTCCTAATATTGAGTTTTTTCCGCCGCTGCCTTCATCCGGATGCAAATCCTGCAAGGCATCTCCACCTTATCAGGCACCCCTGCAACCGTCCGGCAGCGTGAGAATTTAGAACGTAGGATGTTAGCATATCGGTTTTTTTACCGCAAGTTAAAATTCAAGAAAATATCGTTTCAGGGGGGTAGTAGAAAACCAAACTACCGGTTTAGGGAATCAGGCCGCTGTCCGAAAGGCCGCTGATTTCAGGCAATCCCAGCATCAAATTCATATTTTGAATTGCCTGGCCTGATGCGCCTTTGATAAGATTGTCCGCCGCGCCGCAGACCACCGCGGTCTGTGTCCGGGAATCAACTGCTGCTTTTATCACACACATATTCGAGCCCACGGCTGATGACAGATCCGGCCAGGGTGCATCCGGTGCCAAGACCCGGACAAAGGGTTCATTCTTATATTTTTCCTGATACATCTGATGAAGCGCTTCCTCTGTAATGATTTTATTCAACCGGCCGTATCCGATTGAAACAATTCCCCGTTTGGCCGGGACCAGATGAGGTGAAAAGGTAATCCGTACCGTTTGTCCGCTTGCCTGGCTGAGTGTCTGTTCCATTTCCGGTGTATGCTGATGCAGACCTGCCATTTTGTAGGGCACAACATTTTCTGATATCCGATTAAACTGGGTTGCAGAATTTAATTTTCTTCCTGCACCGCTGATACCGGACTTGGCATCAACAATCAGGGATTGCGCATCTACCAGTTTGCTTTGCACCAAAGGCAACAGCGACAAAACAGTTGCAGTAACATAACATCCCGGATTGGCAACAAATGAAGCCCCTTTAATCTTTTCCCGGAACAATTCAGGCATCCCGTAGACCGCTTTACCAATCCATTCAGGTGCGCTGTGTTTTTGCGGATACCACTGTTCATACACTGCAACATCATCAAACCGAAAGTCCCCGGAAAGATCAATAACCTTAATCTTTTTCTTCAAAAGCTCCGGCACCCGCTTCATGGATTCGCCATGCGGCACTGCTAAAAAAACCAGATCAACATTTTCGGGAGACAGATCGGTTTCCGCACTTTTGGTTAAAATCCGGTCACCGCAAGCACCCATTGCCGGATAAAGCGCATTGAGTTTCTGTCCGGCAAAGGATTCAGATGTCAGCGCCTGAATCTCAATTTCAGCATGTCCGGCCAACAACCGCACCAATTCCGCACCGGTATATCCGCTGGCCCCAACAATCGCAACTTTTGTCATCCTGTCCCTCTATTATCCGCCGATGGATACTGACCATCCGGCGGTTATTCAAACAAAATAAACCAATTCTTTTCATCCACGAATAACACAAATAAAAAAAATCAAATATTTTAATTAATTCATTTTTTGCCTTTGGGCGGGGGCACCCCGTTCCGCCATTTTACTTTGATGCCTTCACCCTATCCTGTTTTTAATCTTCTCAGCGTTCTTTGCGTCTCTGCGGTAAAATGCTTTAACTTTATGCTTTTGACCTTACGATTTTTCCTTGGCTGCATACACCACTTTATATTTACCCTTCAATGATTCCAGCCAGGCCTTGTACCGCACATCAGAACTTTCCGCCATCATTTTTTTACGAATACTCCCCCGCACTTCCTCAAACGGCATCTGACCACCGGTCTGCTTGTCAATCAACTTGACCACAAAATAGCCTTTGGGTGTCTGTAAAATCCCTGAAACCTGATCAATTTTCAGACGCTTAAAAACTGTTTTCTCAAAAACCGGAAAGCCAATATCCCCCTCTTCAATCCAACCGATATCACCGCCCTTTTCCGCCGTGATTTTATGTTCCGAATACCGTTGAGCGGCAGATGCAAATGCATCCCCCTGTTTGAGTGCCGCCAGGACACGCTGGATTTTTCGTTTTGCTACCTGGTCCTGTGCTTGAAAATCTCCTGATGCAAGTCCTTTGCCGGGACGTTTAATAAATATTTGACTAATTCTGGCTCGATCAGGCCGGGAAAATTCAGAAATATTTTCTTTATAAAACCCCTTCAGTCTTTCATCCGAAACCTCGATACCGGTCTTGAATTCCTGGAGCTTGCTCTGCAACAACCGTTGCCGGATAAGATTTTCGCGGGTACTCTGCATCCGCTGCTTGCGCAAGTCAGCTTCAGTCAGGTGATCTTTTTCCAACTGCATTTTAAATTCACGGTAGCTGGGGAACTGCGCCCGCAGCTGTTCAATTTCTTTGTCCACCCGTTCCTCAATCAGGGCATCGTCAATCTCAATTTCCTGAGACCGGGCTTCCAAAAGCAGCAACTTCCCTTCAATCATACGCGCAATATGGAGTTTGCGCGCTTCCGTCATTTTCGCTTCCAGTTCCCGACCGCGATACTGTGTACTGAAGTGTTCGCGATATTTTGCCAGCGGCTCCTCAATATCCACTGTACTGACAATCTCATTCCCCACCCGGATTTGCACCTGATTAAAAACAACCGGCGGACCGGCCGGGACAACCCGGCTGGCGGCAGAAATGGTCTCTTTAGGAGGCGGCGCTTGATCAGCCGCCATTCCGGACAAAGTCGACAGCTGAACAACTGCCGCAACCGCTAAAATAATTCTAAATTTCTTTTTCATTTTCCAACTCCTTGACGATTATGAATACTAATTTCCGCCTGTGACCGCAAATCCTCAAGCCAAACCCGAAATGCCTTATCGGTTTTCGCAAGCCGCAAATCCCGGGCAATCATTTTTTTTGCTTCTTCCAGCGGGATTTTCCCGCCCCGTTCGCGTTTTTCAACTAAAAAAATATGATACCCATACTCCGTGGCAACCGGATCGCTGGGTTTGCCCGGTTTGAGCTGAAACAAAACCTTGGTGAATGTCTGCGGCAGATCTTCTTTGCCCACCCATCCCAAATCGCCCCCCTGATCTTTCTCCGGTCCGCGGGAATACTGGGCTGCCAATTCTTGAAACGGTGTTCCTGCTTCAAGTTTCTGCCTGAGGGTATCCGCCTGTTCCCGGGTCTCGACCACAATCTGCCGGGCATGAACCCTGACTTGCCGGTAAAACTGAAGCAGATGGGTCCAGTAAAACTCTTCCACCTCATCATCCCCCACATGAATCCGTTCCTCAACCGCCTGGTTAATGGTCTGCTCAATGGTTAACCGCTTGGTCACCAGCATCCGCCAGTCTTCCGGGGTTAAATGCTGTTCCTTGAGCATTCGTTCCGAATCCCCTTCAGCAGAACCGTTCCAAAAACCATTCATAAATCCGGCAACTTTTTCCTCTGCAACCACGACCTTAAGCCGCTTGGCTTCTTCCAGGATCAGTGCATCATTAATCAACCGGTCGAGAACATCTCCGCGGGTAATATTCGAAAAAGCCATATTATCACTAACCTTAAGAAATTGCATTTCCCGTTTGAGGTCCACATCCAAAATACCCACACCATTGACCGAGACCAACGTTTTGGGCTTATAAAATTTTTGGGTTAGATACTTGGAGAAAAATCCGAGTGAAAACACTCCGAGCCCCAGGACAACCGCACCCAGGATAATATATGTTTTTTTCATGTGCATAACCTTTGTCAGGCAGGAATACGTGCAATCGCAGACCGGCTGATATTATTCAATCACAATATCTATATTATCATCACCGTACTGCTCACGGAATCGCGACTCTTTCACTTCCACTGAGCTGTCTTTCTCCAACCGGCTGATCAATTTTTCTTCGACCAAAATAGCCTTGATCTGTTTTTGTACGGTTTTCAGCTTGGGAACTTTGGCAGCCGGATTTAAAATTTTCAATTTCCGGGCGTAGTCCTCAAAATACTCTTTCACCTCAGACTCGGAAATCTCCACACCCTTGAGCCCTTCTTTTTTCAAATTACTATTCAATTCATTGAGCAGAACATTTTCGTAAACTTGCCGGCTGATATAACCTTGCTGCGACTTGATATCTAAAATTTGTTTGTCCAGTTCTTCCTGGGTTTTTCCCTGAATTTCAGTAATTTTCTTTTTAATAACATCCTCTTGGTGATAGCCGCGATTTTCCGCTTCAATGATCAATAATTCTTTTTTTACCAAATTATCCAGAATTTTACGTTTGCCCTTATAAGACTCCGCTAAAACTTTATAGTTCTTGGGAAGATTTTGAATTGCCCGGTCAAAATCAAGTGTGGTGATTTCACGATCACCCACAATCGCCAAAACATCGGCATCTTTTTTTCCACAGCCTAAATTCCCCAGTGCAACAACAGCCACACAAAATATTAGCAAAGAACGCACACAATACTTCATCAGAACCTCCCTAAAAATAAAAATCACCTGACCTTTGATTTCTGTGTCAAGGTACACTTTCCCACCGGCCAATACATATTTATAGCACTATGTCAAAAAACAGTTACTCGTTTATATCATACAAATTTTAATTCGGACAAGAACTTTTTAACGTGTGTCAAGGGATCTCCGGCAGGCAGACCCACCTGTAACCCCGCCTGCTCTCCGGGTAAAAAACGAATCCGCTTACTCTGGTCCCCTAAAAGCTGTTGCACCAAGTCGGCATTGGGCTGGAAATATTTAGGCCAATTAAATTTTACGATCCGCTCAGTAATCTGAATCTCACTGATATGGACCTGACGTGCCATGATCCTTAAAAAAGCAACCTTCACCAAAGTTTGCACCGCCTGCGGCAAGGGACCAAAGCGGGCTGCAATCTCTTTTTCCAAAGCAGCCAAGTCCACCTCTTTTTGTACTGATGAGAGGCGCTTGTATAAATTCAGCCGGGTCATGGTATCCGGCACATACTCCGAAGGGATAAAGGCATCCTGCGCAATGGAAATGGTGACCTCCAGAGGGCCTTCCCGGCGCTGTCCGCGCAGCTCCCGCACCGCTTCTTCCAGCAAGCTGCAATACGTTTCAAACCCTACCGCCGTTACCTGCCCTGACTGTTCAGGTCCCAGCACGTCCCCGGAACCGCGAATCTCCATATCCCGCATGGCAATTTTAATACCGGAGCCAAGCTCGGTAAATTCCTGCAGCGTCATCATACGCTTCTCCGCATTCCCGGTCACCGCGCCGCCCACGGGGTAAAACAAATAAGCATAAGCCTGACGGTCCGCGCGTCCGACCCGGCCGCGCAATTGATACAACTGGGATATTCCCAGGGCATCGGCACGATTGATAATAATGGTATTCACATTGGGCATATCCAGTCCTGATTCTACAATAGTGGTGGAAACCAACACATCCTCGGACCGGGCAATAAATCTTTCCATCACCGGTTCAAGCTGCTTTTTGTCCATTTTGCCGTGGGCCACCGCCACCCTGGCTTCCGGCACCAGATTTTTAACCCGCTCGGCCATCTGCCCGATATTATGCACCCGGTTGTGAATGAAAAAAACCTGGCCGTTTCGCGCCATCTCGCGCAAAATCGCTTCCCGGATAAGCTCCTCGGAATATTCCAGCACCTGCGTTTTAATCGGGAGCCGGTTAAGCGGCGGTGTTTCGATAATTGAGATATCCCGAATACCGGAAAGCGAAAGATAGAGCGTCCGTGGAATAGGCGTCGCGGTTAATGTCAACACATCTAAAACAGTCCTGATTTTTTTTAATTTCTCTTTCTGGGCTACTCCAAAATGCTGTTCCTCATCCAAAATAAACAACCCCAGTTTGCTGAACCGAATTTCTTTTCCCAGGAGTTTATGCGTCCCGATCACGATATCCACAGCCCCCTGCGCTAAATCACGAATAACCTCATTTTGCTCTGCTGTGCTGCGGAAGCGCGAGAGCATCTCAATCCGGATGGGATAAGCTGCCATGCGTTCACGAAACGTCGCAAAATGCTGGTCCGCCAAAATGGTGGTTGGCACCAGGATCGCAACCTGAAATCCATCCTGGACCGCTTTAAAGGCGGCCCGCATCGCGACCTCTGTTTTCCCAAACCCAACATCACCGCAAATAAGCCGGTCCATGGGTTTGGAAGACTCCATATCCTGTTTGACCTCGGCAATGGCGCGCGCCTGGTCCGGTGTCTCCTCATAGGGAAACGCATCTTCAAATTCCTTGACCAGCGAGGTATCCGGTCCAAAGGTATGCGCCTGATGGACTTGACGAGTGGCATAAATATCCAGCAGCTGCCGTGCCAGTTCGGTCACGGATGCTTTTACTTTTTGCTTGGTCTTCTCCCAGGTTCCGGTGCCCAGTTTGTTGATCCGCGGCGAGTGATCCCCGCCGATATATTTTTCCACCAGCCGCAATTGATCGGTCGGAACATAGAGTTTTTCATCATTGGCATACGCCAGATAGACAAATTCTTTTTCTCCGCCATCAATATTCAGTTGAACAACGCCTTTGTAGCGCGCCACCCCATGGTCGCGATGCACAGCCAGATCTCCTGATTTTAATTCCAAAATATCAGCAATCGGCTGCGAGGGATATGCCGCACCTTTCATCCGCCGCGGCTTGGGGCGCCCCAATCTGCGATTAAATATTTCCTGGTCCGTAAACAGCACAAACTTCCCAGCCGGATACTGGAACCCCGCTTTGAGATGTCCAAGATGAAATACGAAGTGTCCGCTTAAATCCGGTTGTTGCAAATTAGCGGCCTGTTCCGCCAAAATACGGCGCATGCGCTGTTCCTCAGCCTGATTATGCGAGACCAAGTGCAGTGCCAGCCCCTTGACCTGCAGCGCCTGGGCTTCACGAATTAATAATTCAATATTTCCGCGCAGCGGTTCAGTCCCTTTGACCACCACCGGCCATTCCGGCAGCGCTTCCGGTTCAGGCCAGATGCTTTGCTTGAGCCGCGCAGTCTGCACCAGTGCCATTTTCCCCAACCGTTCACCCAACACTTCGAAGGGTTCAAACAACAGCTCCGGCTTAGGCAGCACCGGCTCTTTTTTCTTATGTTCCCAATGAAGACGCTGCGTCTTCTGGTCATCCAGTGCGGCCTGCTGCCTGGACGCACCCGGCGAGAGCATGACCACAATGGTTTGTCCGGCCAGATAATCCAACAAGGTTGCGGGCGGAATGAAAAAAGGCAGATAGTTTTCTGCGCCCGGGAAACCGGCATCGGTTCCGATTTTTTCTCTCAAGGCCCTGACCTTCTCCCGGCCAAAGCTGCGGTCACAGTCAGCCAGACCGGCTTTGATTTCCGCGGATGAAGGCGAGAACATTTTCGCCGGCGTGATCCGGACTTCATGCACAATCACCGGCGCAGCTTTCTCATCGGGCATCAGAAAAAATTGGCGGATACTAAAAACCTCAGACCCCTCAAATTCAATCCGCCAGGGGGTAAGGTCCGCCGGCGGAAAAATATCCAAAATTCCGCCGCGCACTGCAAACTGCCCCCGTCCCTCTACCGTGTGTTCCCGCGCATAGCCGCGCTCCACCAGGTCGTGTATCAATTTGTCCATGTCCAGATACTGACCCTTAGAAATCACAAGATTTTTTTCCAGGAGCCATACCGGATCGGGCAAGGCCTCACGGACTTGTTCCAGGGACGCGATCACGACGGGCTGCTCGCCATCCGCCAGTTTGAGCAACACTTCCAGACGCTCGCCTTCCAGATCCATATCTGTCAAGGCATGTTCATATGGCAGCAATTCCCTGCCCGGAAAAAGAAATAACTCCTCCCGCTCCGGATCCGGGTGTTCCAAAAAAAGTCTGCAATCATCATACAGGCGACGGGCTTCATCCGGCGTGGGTGTGATCAGGAGCATCGGGCGGCGAAGACGCTCGCGCACACCTGACCAAAAATACGGCGAAGCACTCCCCCAGAGTCCGGTCACCCAAGCCTTGGCATCCGGTGTCTTATCGAGCAGTTGACACAACTCAGTAAACGCGGTGTCCTGATTTAATTGTGTGAGTAATGAGCGTAACGGCATTTGAATTCCCGATTATGTGGTTTATCGTGCTGTTTGATGCTGCGAAAGGCGATATCTTATCCTGTTTCCCCGCAAAACACAACACAGGGATGCCTCGATCCGGCCAACATGTGAAAACGAGATGATCGTCCAACTTACGGGACATATCCATTCGAATCACCCCCGCACAACTGGTGAAGCATATCCTGCATGACCTCTTTTTTCATCCTGCGAAAGCGAAATGACCCTATATAAATACGGATGCTGCTTGGCGACACACAACTTAATAACTTTTTATGCCGCCTCGCATGCTGAAAAAAGAGATCAGGCAGGATTTATAACAGTAGTCCTAAAGTACCCTGTTTCAAAAATACCCGGCACAACTGTTGTCAATGGTGAGGGACATTAAAATCCCAAATTAATTTCCAGTGTGCCGTGAAAGGATTCATCTTCAGCCACATAGGTCATACGCTGACTGATCCGGGCAGGTAAATACCAGAACAATTCCGTATCCAGATGCACATTCAACCCGGCTGACACAACCGCTTTTTCTTCCCAGCGCGTCTGGGTGAGCTTGCCATCCCAGCCCGCGCCTTGCTCCACGAAAAGCTCGGCCCACAAATCATGAAAAAACATCGGAAAGAGACCCGGCCCTTTATCCAGGTAAACAATCGGAAACCGGTAGTTCATCGACCATGTCAGGTTGGTCCCCAAATTAAACTGACCGCCATAATAGCCTTGCGGCGCAACCTCCATAAATGTTTTGGGAAAAAATCCCGCTTTGGTTGCAGCCCGGACGCCAAGGCCGATGGCATGATGCGCAATGGGACTGGGAATATAAAAATCAGCTTCTGCAAAACCGTACCTGCCGTCATAGGCTTTTTGCGGCATGGCGCTTTTAATCATAGCGGTCAAAGAAAAACCCGCCGTAGGAAAAAGGTCCCATGCGCTTTTGCGCGTAGATTGAAAAGTCAGCGTACCGTTCATACCGGTATAGTCGTCCCCGGGATACGCGGCTGCATCTTCCGCGAATATATACATGGCATCATATCCGACCTGCGTTTGAATCCAGGTCGAGGTGATATCGGTTTGTGCCAGTAAAAAAGTCATGACAGCCGAGAGCAGCACCCCTTGCTGCACAGACCAATACACCGTCGTGTCTTCTCTGTCATGCGGTAATCCGTAACGCAGTCCGGGCCGATGAAAACCATTGATTGCCACGACCGCAGGCCACCCTGAATAAGTATATGAAAAATTGCCATAAATCCGGTTGTTGTCCGGCTGATAAAGTATTTGACCGATCCATTGCTGGTTTTCCAAAACATCCTGTTTGCCGGATATAATGCCCCAGATCAAACCCGCCTCATCCGCACTTACCATGGGCAGCCAGAGACTGGGCAGCAAATGGGGTAATGCTGAATAGGGTTTTCCTTTGGCAGGTGCTACATCAAAAACCGGATCATGCGCAGGACGCTTCTGCGGTTCAGCCAGTGCAACTTCCTGCCATGCTGCCGGATGAAAAGGCGCCAGCATGATCCGCTGCGTATTGCCGGGCCGGTATTCGGCAAACGCAATCAATTTCATATCCCAGGAAACCGCCGGATCAAATGCACCCAGATAAGCATCCGTGACTTTGAAAAGTTTTTTATCTTCCAGATGATACGCATAGATCTGATGCGTCCCGCTGCGATCGGAAACAAACAGTACATATTGATTATCCGGTGACCAGACCGGGTCCCAGTCTGCTGCTTTGTCCCATCCACAGATGGATTGCCCGATATTTGTCTGTGGATCAATTAGGCAAATATCCTGCACACCATTGATGCGTATACTGACCGCCAGACGGTTGCCTTGCGGCGACCAGCTCGGCGAGGCGTAATGCGCACCGCGCGGACCGCGTATTTTCTGTACAACCCCTGAGGTTTTATCCAAAATCGCAAGCTGATTAAGCTCGTCACCCTTGACGATACAGGCAATGGTGCCGTCGGGTGCCACCGCCGGTGACCAGCAGCGTTGATTTTTCGTCAAACGTGTTTCCCGGCCCTGCGCATCGACTTCGTACAGGTCCGCCAGATAGGCATCCTGGTAAATCATGTCCGGATGCATTCGCGCCATCAAGACATGATCTTTTTGTACATCATATGCATAGCGGCCTTTACGTAAATTGGCAGACAGTCGCTGCTTGATCACCCTGTTGGTTCGCGGATCAATCTCAACAACTGCATCCGCCTGTTTGAGACTGTCCTGATAAACCAGCAGCGTGGCGCGTCGTGTCCAGCGCGGCTGCTCGTAAAAACCTGATTCCGTTCCCATGACTTCAAGTGCATCCGGCATGGGCAAGCGGTGCTTGCCATAGTGCGCAGCATAGTCCTTGCGTTTTTCAGCTTGGACTTGCTTCCAAATATTTCCCGGCCCGTATCCGGTTTGCCTGTGCCACACATAACCCAGACCAAAAAAAGGCCATGCACTTTGCTGCGATGCCAGCACATCCATGAGATTATCTTTTTGGTATAGGGATTGCAGCTTGGTAATCATATCAAATCCCGGAATATAGACCCGGTCCGGAGGTAAAGAAAATTTCGGATAGACCCCGACCTGCCCCAGTGACCAGGGATGTTCGGACAAAAGATTGGCTGCCAGCTTCATATGCTGATAATTATTTTCACCACGCCCGCCGCGTGCCAGCGTAGTCTCGGCATAGACTGCCACACCCTCCACCCACCAGCGCGGGGCTATATAGTTCATCCCAGCGACCTCGCCGAATAGTGTCGTGAGCATCGCTGAAAAACCATCATGACGCATACCCTGACAGAGATGAGCATACTCATGAATAAAAAGCGATTCCAGCCAACTGGGATCATCCGGACCGAATGTTTTGTCATCCGGCGTAGTCAAATAAAATTCCATCTTGCGAAAAATCGATTGAGCATAACCATTGGCAAAATCCATACGATTGTTCAAAACAATCGGTGTCTTGCCCGGCGGCGCATAGCCGAATAGTTTTTTAACTTTAGGATAATAGTTCTCGGAAATGACTGCAACCCGCCCGGCAGCGGCGGCATTTTCCTGCGGATATATAATAATGAAATGCTCAGTCTCGGTTGTCTGCCAGTCCTGACCCGGACTGCGCCGGGCTTGGACCGGCAATGTGATAAGCAAAACACAGAAAAGGCTGAATAAAATACGGATTGTTTTCATGGAAAAAATATAGCATGAAAGGGTGAAGAAACAAAGGAATTGGAGAAATTTGAACAGTTAATCAGTTATTCGGACTACGTCCTGACCATAAATCTCTAAACGCTCACTCTGTCAAGCTAATCGCTCATAATAGTGAGCGATTAGTAAAAAGAAACGCTTATTTACAAAGGATATTTACTGTGAGTCTATATGAATATGTTTAAATTATACAGGTTTTCCAGTGCCTGGCACCTGACTCCCGAGTACAACTTACAAGATGCACTCCACCCGCTAATTTTGAAATGACTAATTTCTATGATATACTTTATCACTATTCGCATTAAACAAGGGGGTTCAAGTGAAAACATCTGTGTTTTTCCCCAAACTGATTTTATCCCTTTTCTGGCTGGCTTTTTTACTAATGACAAGTGATGTTGCTGCTGAAACCAAACAAGTTTCTTATATATCAAACATCATTAATTTTGAAACACCCACCTTAGATACTGCAAATTCATTTGATATGCAAACACTACAACCCATCACTTATCAGTTTAGCTCACCCCAAATCACAATTTCACCAAAAAGCGGTAATACGGAAATAAGCATAGCAGGTTTGGAAACCGCCGGTGAATTTAGCCAGCCCAGACTTCCCTTTAAAACAGCCAAAATACTGTTGCCGCCGCACATTGATTCTTTGGAAAAACTTAAAGTTGAAATAAGCGGTAATTTGGCACAGATGATTCCAATAGGCCCGCAAATTGAACCCGGTGCCAAAGCAGCCCCCCTGAGCGCAAAACAAAAAGACAGTCCTGTTTATGCTGCGTCCATTTATTCTTCAAGCGCGTCCTATCCCTCCACTATTTTCACATCAGCCAATTCATCTATTCAAAAAGCTTGTGGAATGAATATTCTTTTTCTGAAAATTGTTCCGGTTGTTTATTATCCCCAATCCCATGCGATAAGCTATTATACAACTATTACTGTGACTGTATCCGTAGAAAAACCTGCTCCGGCCACAAGCGCATCCCAAGGGAAAATATATTTCAGAAATAATAAAGATGATAATGAACGCATCAAAAAGCTAGTTGATAATCCGGCAGCGATTGATCAGTATCCGGACACGCCTTCGCAAGTGACCGCGGCAGCTCTTGCAGGACAGGAATATCATTTTGTGATTATTACCAACAATCAATTAAAACCCACTTTTCAGCAGCTAGCGGATCAAAGGAACGGTCAGAATCTAAAAACAACGATCTATACGGTAGAGGAAATTGCTCAAAATTATATTGATGACGGCCCGGCATTTTATGATGCTTGGGAAAGTTCCGCCGAAAAGACCCTGAGTGTTAAAATAAGAAATTTTATTAAGGATGCGTACAATACCTGGGGAACAAAATATATATTATTAGGCGGTGATACTCAAATTATCCCCGCCTTCCGCGTAATGGGTTCTGTCCCGCCGGGGTTGGGAGCCACCTGGATTCCAACTGATATGTATTACGGAGGACTGGATGGAGACTGGCTCTATACGTATCCCTACCAGGCCATTGATCCGATTATGGAAGTCTATGTGGGTCGCGCCCCGGTGAATACCATTGCCGAAACAACCAATTTTATCGACAAAATTTTTTCCTATAATAATACTTCCGGAGACATGCTCATGGCCGGCGAGTGGCTTAACCCGGGCTTTGCCGATGCAACCTTAAACAATATTGCCGCCAAAGTAACCGCAAATAATTCCAGCTATAGTACCGCCAGGCTTTATGATTGTGTCATTGGAAGTGCTTATTATTTATGGAATGTCAATGCATTGCTTAATGGTCTAAATACGATGAATTATGGTTGGGTGGATGGTATCAATTCAAACAAATATCATTTACTCTTTCATTTTGGACACTCCAATCCTTCTTATAACCTTAAAATGACACCGGATGACATTAGTTTGCTTACTAACAGCCAGCCACATTTTTTATATTCATTGGGCTGTTTCGGTGCTTCTTTTGATGGATGGAGCCGGTATGGCGGAACGACTTCTGACGGTGATTGTATGGGCGAAAAATTTGTTTACGGGTCAAAAGGAGCTGTAGCTTATATTGGCAATTCCCGAGACGGACTTGGCAGCGGGCTCACTGCAGGCTACTCCTATGCTTTTGCAGATGCGGTAAAAGAAGAAGTTCCTTTGGGCGTGATTTTTCATGATTCCAGATCCGGTGTGTTGAGTGCACACATGGGCGAATATGATTGGGGTTGGGCGGGATTGATCCTGAATTTATTAGGCGATCCTACGTTGGTTTTCGGTGCAGCGCAAACCATTGATCCAACATACATTCCAACCCCCCTGCCAACCTCCACCTTTACCAGCATACCTACAAATACCGCAACCCCGGTACCAACTGCAACCAGTACAGCCTCCCCGACGAGCACGGCAACACCAACAACGGTTAACACGGCAACGCCAACAACGGTCAACACGGCAACGCCAACAACGGTCAACACGGCAACGCCAACAACTACGTTTACTCAAATTCCAACGATAGCGTTAACTTCCACTCCTACTGTAACCGCCACAAATAGCGCCACACCATTGATTACCCGTACGGAGACCCCGATACCCATAATATCACCCACGGCAACAGCGACAGTAACACAAACGCATGGCAGCACATTTACATTTACACCTACTGCTACAGCCAAAAGAGCAAGAATTAAAAAGAATGAAATCATGCCTTATCCCAATCCAGCGAAAAACCGCATGGCTTTTATGCTTGATCTGGAAAACAATGCGGATGTCAAAATTGTAATATTTGATATGGCGGGAAACAAAATTTCTGAAATAGCCGAATATAAAGCCCAGGGTAAAAACGTGGTGATTAACTGGAATTGCGCCCACGTTGCACCCGGCATTTATCTCGTAAAAACAGTGGTAAACGGAAAAGTATTGAAAACCAAAAAAATCGCGTTAATCAAATAAATGGACCGGGAAACAAGGAAAAATTCCATGCGTGTTCTTGACTATAAACTCTGGGGATGGTTACTTATTTTTTTGTTGGCAATACCCGGCATAGGGACTACCCAAAAATGGGGAGGCAATGGGGGACGGAGTCTCTCAGTACAATATCCTTTCGGCTGTGGGACCGTTTCCTACCATGTCCCGATTCACGTCGCCAAGTATCGTATAGGTATCGTCTAGTCTATTGTATACTCCTTTCACCGGAAATTGCCTATCCGATCAATGCGTACCCCGCTAATATGCCGTCGCATATGAAGTCTTCCAACCGACTGTAATCCTCTTTCAATTGCGGCTGATTCAAATACATAATGTAATAGTGCCGGTCCGCCTGTGCAATGACGGCAGGCGCGATATTTTTCTGCAACAGCATGGCCCACAACAACAAACGCCCCACCCGTCCGTTGCCATCGGAGAAAGGATGGATCTGTTCAAAGCGGCTGTGGATGCGTACCGTGAAACCAATGCTATCCTTATCCCCTGCGCGGATTGTTTTCAATAATTCCGGCATCAATACATTAAGTTTCAAATAATTCGCTGTCGGCACATGGGAACCAACAATCCGCACCGCATGCCTGCGATATAGCCCGGCATCGTCCTTGATACCATTCATCAATTTTGCATGGAGTTTGAGCACAAAATTTTCCGTGATCGGCTTCCCAGCGAAAATATGCTGTATCATCAAAGAGAATGCTGCCTGATGGTTTTTGACTTCCATGTGTTCAATCAGGGATTTATCCGCCAGTGCGGCGTTTTGAAATAGAATCGCAGCGGTTTCAGGCTCCGTCAACGTACTCCCCTCAATGCGGTTGGTATTATAGGTGAGCGATAAAAGAAATTGGTCGTACAGATCTTTGCGGGTATTGAACAGCGTCACCAGTTTCGGATACTGCTTGCAGGTGTGCAGTATCGCGCGCTTTTTCCCCTCCAGCTGCGTTTCCGGGATAACATTTTTCCCCGTAAACTGCTGGTATAGTGCTTGTATGCGCTGTTGAGCAGCTTGACGCGGCTCAGACTTGCCGTTGATCCAGCTATTCAGCGTCGGGAATGAGACCTCCAACTCAGCGGCGAGTTTCTCCTGCGTCTTGCCCGACACCTTTGCAATCAGGGATAATTGTTCCTTTATAGTCATAATCCAAATGTAACAAACTTTATAAAGTTTGTCAATATTCCCGTTTATTTATAAAGTTTAGATTGTATCGGTATCGTCGAGTCTGTTGTATCATTTCCCGCGCTTGGTACTTGGTTTCCTAACTTGAGGTCACAGACTGTGACTTCAAGTTAGGAAACTTCGTGGTGAGGAATACTCTGAAATGTAACTATTTTCTATTTATCACTTGCACACTATCCGTTAAACCGATATACTCAATGTATGCTTTTACATATTCGAGACAAAACAACCGAAGATATTTTCAATGGTCTCAATACCAAAGCTGCGCGGAAAACTCCTCACTCGGTTTGAAATATCGCACAAAGAAAGCTCGATATGATTCATTCAGCGGCTGAGCTACTGGATTTAAGATATCCACCCGGAAACCGACTTGAAGCGCTAAAAGGTAAATTATCGGGATTTCACAGCATCAGAATAAATGATCAATATCGTATCATTTTTAAATTTACAAGTGGCAATGCTTCCGAAGTCGGCATTGCAGACTATCACAAATGAGGTGACAAACATGCTTCCTACACATAGACAACCAACACATCCGGGAAAAATTCTTTTAGAAGAATTTCTCAAACCCATGGAGATTTCTCAGGTCGCATTTGCTAAAAGCATTGGCGTGCCCATACAGAGGGTCAATACATTAATCAATGGCAAGCGTGGCATCAGTGCCGAGACTGCGGTACTTCTGGCAGCGCAACTTAAAACAACCGCCGAATTCTGGATGAACCTCCAGACAGCCTATGATCTGTATTCCGCTATGAAAAAATTGAATAAACTGGCGGCGTGATGATGAGCTCATCCCCAAAAGCAGACGATCTAAAACCCTATCCATCTTCTCGCAGCTCCCATTTAATCACAAAATTTTCTATAGGAATAAATTCCACTTTACAGGATTGATAGTAAATCTGATCGGATAAATTATTATTCACAACAAAAGCTTTTTCTGTTTCCGGATAGCGATCTAAAAACCGCTTCAATCCTTTTGGTAACTCCGGCAGGTGACAATTACTTTTCACTTCAATCGGATAGGGTTTGCGGTTTTTCAGTAAAATAAAATCCACCTCATCCCCGGTTTTGGTCCTCCAAAACTTTATTTCCATATTGGGAGAAAGTATACTCTGCAATTTTAAAAAAACCAGACTTTCCATCAAAACACCCTTATCCGCCCTTCCCCTCATGCTTGAAAAATCTTTTAAAATAGCATTTCTAATTCCCAGATCATATAAATAGGTTTTACAGGACTTTTTCAACTCATTTCCAAGATTGCGAGAAAAACTATATATCCTGAAATTAACATATGTCCCTTCCAGAATATCCAAATACCGGTTTATTGCTTTCGAACTCATATTCACCTGATTGGCAAGGGAATGAACGGAAATCACCGAACCTTGATTTTCCGCCAATAAATATAACAAATGATTGAAAACCCGGATATTCTCTTCCTTAACCAAAGATTTAACATCTTTGAGAATATAACTGCTTAACAGCTCAACCAACAACTGCTGTTTCCGCTCCTCCGTCTCTATATGCGTCAACCCTGGCAACCCGCCATAAACCAAATAATCATCCAATACCGTTCGAGACCGGCTGGCGTGAATTTCTGAAAATTGTAGCGGGAAAATATGAAAAAGCAATCGTCGCCCGGCAAGGCTTTCACGAAGATGTTTATGAATTTCAAGCGATGAAGACCCTGAACAAAATATTTTTACATGTTGGTCAGAGTCATAAATGGCTTTGAATAGTTTGGATGCATTTTCCAGATAGTGAAATTCATCGATAAATAGTATGGAGCCCGAACGCGTTAATTTTTCAATAATGAGTTGATCGGATGTGTTAAATTCTGCCAGCACTTGCGGTTGCTCAAGATCATAGAAATGCGTTTGAGAGCCATGACTTTTGGCATATTTTTGAAGTTGCTTGAGAAGGGTTGTTTTGCCTACCTGTCTCGGACCTAAAAGAATATTAATTTCCGGTCGCTTGATTTCTTCCAGTAATTTATTGAAAATTAAGCGTTTTATCATGATATGACTATTTTTACCCAAAGGGTCAATAAAGTCAATTAATAAATTCCACTTATATTATCTGGCACCAATACCCCATCATCGCTCTCCCAACTGATTACCGATACTATTTAGGATAGCTTGCGATTTGTAAGCAGCATGTGATCTGGGACGAGTTTTGAGGGACGGTGTTTGGTAGTAAGGTTGATTCATCTGGTTCAAATCCCCTTATTTCACGACCGCGATTTTGACGGTTTCTTTCACATCTCCGGTGACGGCATACCGCGCCCTTAAAAAAAGGACTGCCCTCCCAATGTATACCGGATGTTCGGAAACAAATTATTCTGTTAGCCGGGCCATACACGGGCTCATCACGTTGATAAAGGATATCCGTGCTGCTTTACATAATTCGCAAAGCTTGCTTTTTCAAGATGGCTTGAATCCTTATTTGAAAAAAAATGCAATTCCAGATCATCACCGGCTTTTTTCTGAATAATTGCACTTATTTTAGACATTTTAAATAAATCCCATTTTTCAAACTCTTCTATAAATATCCCAAGATCAATATCACTATATTGATCTTCTTTTCCCTCCGCATAAGAACCAAAAATATAGGCTTCACCAATTTCTGTATAATCGCGTAATAATTTTACAGCCTGAATGGCCCTGGCTTTAATCAAAGCATCAATTTCAGCCATTGGAAAACCTCCTTCGATTTCACAAGTACCTTTTCTGTTTGTGTTCTATCCAGCAACTCACCCGCAATTTCGAGAGTATCCGGATAACGCGAATGAATATAATAATTTGATAGCTCTCTAAAAAAATCAGCACTGTCTTCTTCTAAAGTTATTTCTGCAAATTCAGCCAATCTAATCAATTGATGACTTCTTGGTGGCATTTCGTTTTTCTTTACCACTATCACTGCTTTTAATATCTTCTCAATTGCTTGTTGGCAGCAAAAAAGAACATAAAGATAACGGGATGATTCCAACATTGAGTTGGCTGTTTCCAAATCATAATTTGCTTGTTCTTGCCATTTTTTCGCAATATTCCCGGACATCTTCACCCTCTATTTATTAACAATTTTATCAAATCTACTACTCCATCAAACTTTACAGTATACAATTATGTTAGTAAAGTACAATTCACAGTTGGGGGTCTGCACGCATTGACTCATATTAATTTTGAGGAACAGTGTTCAGTCGGAAAGGCGAACATTTTAGAATAAAAAAGCCCTGCACCAATAAGGTGCAGGGCTTTTAAAAAAGAGATTATTTAGAATCCAACGCCAATCGCGATCTGATGGGTCATGCCCAGATCACCGTAGGAAAGCAGCGCATAGTCAATGCCCAGGCTGATATTGGCACCCACCGGAAGTTTAACACCGGCACCTGCTGTCAAACCGGTGATGCCGCCCAGATCGCCGGTATCTTTGATCTTGTAGCCGGCACGAACAGCCACGAGGTTGTTGTAGCAATACTCCGTCCCAATATTACCGGAGGTATAATTGACATCACCAAAAGGAAGATTGACATCCACTAAAATATTCCAGGTATCATTTTCAGAAATTTTCAAAGGCGTTTCATAGGCCAAGCCTGCTTTGGCATTCATAGGCAAAGATGCATCACCAATGCTGGTACCGAGATTCTGAATGGACAATCCGGCCTGGAAACCCTTGGCACCCAATTCGGAGAGTTTAAAGATCGCACCCACATCGACTGCGACTGCTGAATAAGATTCTTCATCAATATTTTGACTGTAAAATTTAATCGCACCGCCAATTGCCAGAGCGGGCATAACCCACTGCCCATATCCGGCGGTAAAAGCAAATACCATGGGGGTAAACTCACCGGTAATCTCCGGGAGACCGTTGACTTCCTCAACTTTATCCATGGTGCCGTAATTGAGCATCATCAGATTGACACCCACACCTGCGCCTTCAAAAATATTCTGTGCATAGGCTAGGTATTCAAGTGCGGTGTCTTCTATATAGATGTTATGCATAAATCCTGCTTGGTGTCCCTGAATCTGCGCCAAACCGGCGGCATTCCAGGCTGTGGCATTGAGATCGTCGGCTTTGGCTACGAATGCCTCACCCATGGCAACCGGTCGAGGACCTAATCCGATTTTTAATTCCGAACCACCCACTTTGCCGATATCATAATTTGTTTGATCAGCATTTGCTAATACTGCCAAAAAACCGGCCAAAAAAACCACTCCTACCCACGCTACTGTTTTCTGCATTGTGCTTCCCCCTTTATCCATGCTGAATTCACTTTATACCTTGTTATCATATTTTCCTGAGCCTATCAAGCAAATTAAATGCCCTCAAGAGCCTTTCCTGCGCCGCACCACATTGGCGACGCTAAGTCGCGCCAGCGCTTTTTTCAAGGAAACTTCCACACCCTCCATTTCAGCGCCATGCAGCCCTTTTTTCATCTGCGCGAGGGCACGTTCTTTCTCCTTGCGCGCCGCTTCAATATCAATATCCTCAGCCAATTCGGCGGTGTCGGCCAGAATCATTGTTTTGTTCGCCGACACCTCTGCATAGCCCCCGCCAATCGCATAAATAATTTCCTCCGCACCGCGCTGCACCTTGAGCATTCCGGGTTTGAGTGCCGCCACCAACGGCAAGTGGCCGGGCAGCACACCAAAACTCCCCTCCAGACCCGGACAAACAAGCGCATCCACTTCCTCGGCAGCTACATGGCGTTCCGGTGTTACCAATTCCAACAATATTTTCTTTTCCATTGTCACCCTCTGTTATCGTGCCGGCGCGAATCCATGGTCCATCAGGCCAATTGTTTGGCTTTGGAAATCACTTCTTCAATTGTACCGACATTGACAAATGCCTGCTCGGGCAGTGTATCATGCTTGCCATCCACAATCTCTTTGAATCCCGCGATGGTGTCCTTCAAGGCTACATACCGTCCCGGGGTCTGAGTAAAATCCTCCGCTACAAAAAACGGCTGGGATAAAAAACGCTGAACTTTACGTGCCCGGCCTACCAGAATTTTATCCTCTTCGGAAAGCTCATCCATCCCCAGGATGGCAATAATATCCTGGAGCTCTTTGTAACGCTGGATCACCTGCTGCACAGAGCGGGCCACCTGATAGTGTTCTTCACCCACAACATCCGGCGTGAGTATCCGCGAGGTTGAATCCAGCGGGTCTACTGCCGGATAAATACCTTGTTCAACAATCGCACGAGATAAAACCGTGGTTGCATCCAAATGTGAAAAAGCGGTTGCCGGTGCCGGATCGGTCAAATCATCGGCCGGTACATAAATCGCCTGGATCGAGGTCACTGAACCGCGTTTGGTCGAGGTAATCCGTTCCTGCAATTCCCCCATCTCAGTGGCCAAAGTCGGCTGGTACCCGACTGCTGAAGGCATCCGGCCGAGCAGGGCCGAGACTTCGGAGCCTGCCTGAGTAAAACGGAAAATATTATCAATAAACAGGAGCACGTCCTGCCCTTCTTCATCACGAAAATATTCAGCCTGAGTCAATGCGGACAAGGCCACACGCATACGCGCTCCCGGCGGTTCATTCATCTGACCAAAGACCATGGCTGTTTTTTCCAAAACCCCGGAGCCTTTCATTTCCAGCCAGAGATCATTGCCTTCACGCGTACGCTCTCCCACACCGCCGAACACTGAAAAACCGCCATGTTCGGTCGCAATGTTACGGATCAATTCCATAATCAAAACCGTCTTGCCCACACCGGCGCCGCCGAACAAACCAACTTTACCGCCCCGGGGATAGGGTGCCAGCAAATCAATAACCTTGATGCCGGTCTCCAATTGCTTGGTGGCGGTATCTTGTTCCTCAAAGCTTGGTTTGGGACGGTGAATGGGATAGGTCTTTTCACTATTGATTTTCCCCATCTCGTCAACCGGTTCCCCTAAAACATTCATCATCCGTCCCAGGGTCGTACGGCCGACCGGCACATGAATCGGGCTTCCCAAATCCAACACTTTCATGCCGCGTGTCATGCCGTCGGTCGAAGACATGGCAACACAGCGAACCGTGTTGTCGCCCTGATGTGCCTGCACTTCCAGGACCACCGCGATTTCACTTTCCAAATCACCCACCTTATACGTCCCGACCACCCGCAACGACTGATATAACGGCGGTAATTTTCCTGATGGAAATTCAACATCCACAACCGCTCCAATGACCTGCGATACTTTTCCTTCACTCATAAAGCAAACCCCCTCGTCTCATGCCGTCGGCATGCAACTCCATAATACATTTCCAACATTATGCATTAATCGCTTCCGCACTTCCCACCAATTCTGAAATTTCATTAGTGATCATGGCCTGACGCGCCCGGTTCATCTGCAAGGTCAGATCATCAATCATCTCACTGGCACTTTGGGTCGCACTATCCATGGCCTGCATACGCGCCGCCAACTCAGCGGCTTTTGATTCGAGCATCGCACGCCACAATGATATTTTCACATACCGGGGAAGCATATACTTAAAGATCTCCGCTTCCCCGGGTTCAAACATATATTCACGCAACCGTTGTCCCTCGTTTTCCGCAGGTTCCGGTTTGGGCAACGGCAGAATAATTTTTTCCGTGACTTCCTGGGTCATCATGGATTTGAATCCATTGAAAACAAATGTCAGACTCGACCAACGCCCCGCGCTGTAAAGGTCTATCAATTCCTGCCCCATGGCATCGGCATGGTGCCAGCTCAATTCCTGCCAAAACCCCGCCCACTCCTTGAAGGGTTTAATCCCTGAACGTCTAAAAAAATCCACGGATTTCCTTCCCAGCGCCAACACTTCCGCATCCCCGGGTTTTTCCAATACTGCCAGTTTACGTCCCACTGCCTGTAATGTCTGCACATTGAACCCGGCACACAATCCCTTGTCTGCGGTCATAACAACCAATCCGGCAGGTGCTTTTGGATTTCCCTGCAATAGCGGATGATTGTCATCGCCGGAACGACCGGCACTGTTGACCACCATCTCTTTAATCTTGGTGCTGTAAGGACGCGCTTCCATCAACTGGGTCTGCGCTTTGCGCAAACGTGCCGAGGCGACCATCTTCATCGCGCGGGTGATCTGCTGAATATTTTTAACACTCTTGATCCGGTCACGGACCTGTCGGACATTGGCCACGGAACAACACTCCTTTGTTGTGCGACTGCTTTGGCCGTGGACTGTTGCCCGTTGCCAAAGCACAAAAAACCACTAATTTATGCCAGTGGCTTTTATCGTGCTGGTGCGAACACGATGGACAGCCTGCCCGGCGAATGCCGGGTAAGTCCATCAATGAAGCAAGTAAAAATATCGCCGATTGAAGGTGGAGCACCGAATTGATATTTCAGCGACTCGGCGCGACATCCTGCCATGCTTTAAGGCAGGGCGAACATCTCTCGACAAAAATCCCACGGGCAGCCTGCCCGGCGTATGCCGGGTAAACCCGTGGATTTTTATTCCTTAAAACTTTTTTTAAATTCTTTAATCGCTTCCTGTACCTGTTCTTGCAGGGCATCATCCATAACACCTTTTTCCTTGACAGTCGCCAGCAATGATCCATGTGACTCGCGGCAAAAGGCCAGTAGTTCTTTTTCAAAACGAATCACCGCTTTTACCGGCACATCATCCAGACCACCGGTCGTGCCGGCCAGGATAATAACAATCTGTTCTTCAATCGGCATGGGAACATATTGCGGCTGCTTGAGTACCTGCATCATACGCTCACCGCGCGCCAATTGCGCTTTGGTGGCTTTGTCCAAATCAGAGCCAAACTGGGCAAACGCAGCCAATTCGCGGTACTGCGACATGTCCATGCGTAACCGGCCCGCCATTTGTTTCATGGCTTTAATCTGTGCACTGCCGCCGACGCGCGAGACCGAGAGACCAACATTGATGGCCGGACGCTGTCCGGAGTGAAACAAGTTCCCCTCCAAAAAAATCTGGCCGTCTGTAATGGAAATAACATTGGTCGGAATATACGCTGAAATATCTCCGGCCTGTGTCTCAATCAACGGCAGTGCTGTCAATGACCCGCCGCCGAGTTCATTATTCAATTTAGACGCACGCTCCAAAAGGCGTGAGTGCAGATAAAAAACATCCCCCGGATAGGCTTCGCGTCCCGGCGGCCGGCGAAGCAGCAAAGACATCTGACGATACGCAATGGCGTGCTTGGACAGGTCATCATAAATAATCAGGGCATGCTGCCCGTTCATTAAAAATTCTTCCGCCATCGCACATCCGGCATAAGGCGCCAAATACAGCATGGGCGCGGGTTCGCTGGCACCGGCTGTGACCACAATGGTTTTATCCATGACCTGATGTTCTTCCAGCGTTTTAACCACCTGCGCGACCGTGGATTGCTTTTGCCCGATCGCGACATAGACACAAAAAACATCTGTATTTTTTTGATTGATAATGGCATCCACAGCCACGGCGGTCTTCCCGGTCTGGCGGTCGCCAATAATCAACTCACGTTGCCCGCGTCCAATCGGAACCATGGCATCAATCGCTTTAATACCGGTTTGCAACGGCTCTTTCACCGGCTGGCGTTCCACCACACCATGCGCACGCCTTTCCACCGGCCGCCGGTTACAGTCCGCAGGCAGGTCCCCTTTGCCGTCAATCGGCTGTCCCAAGGCATTGACCACCCTGCCCAGCAGTGCTTTTCCCGTGGGTACTTCCATAATTTTCCGTGTCCGCTTGACCTTGTCGCCTTCTTTAATCAACGTGTAATCACCGAGCAAAACACAACCGACATTATCTTTCTCCAGATTGAGGACCATGCCATACACATTGTTGGGAAATTCCAGCAGCTCCATGGACATGGCACCGGTCAGCCCCCAGATCCGGGCAATACCATCGCCGACCTGTAAAACCGTCCCGACTTCCTCCAACTCAGACTGGCTGGTAAATCCCTCCAGCTGCTTTTTGATAACATCCGTAACTTCTTCCGGTGAGATCTTCATGGTGCTACTCCCTTAACAATAATAGTGATTAATTATCCGAGCTTAAAACACGGCGCAACTTAGCCAAACGTCCCGCCAATGTTCCGTCCAGGTGCAAATCATCCATCTCAATCCGGGCACCGGCTTTCAGGCCGGGTTCCACCTGTTCTTGTACTTCCAATTCACCTTCATAAATCGTCTGTAACTTCATACGCAATTTGCTGATCTGCTCTCGAGTCAAAGGAATTGCCGTAATGACTTTGGCAATATTTTTATTCTGGCGGACGAGCCATTCTTTTTCATAACTTTCCGCTACAGCTTTGACCAATGCGCCCCGTCGTTTCTCGATCAACAACTTGAGCAGCGAGAGCGAGAGCGGATGGACCTTGCCTTCCAGCAGACCGCTCACGATCCGGACCTTTTTCCCCGCCTCCAGCAGCGGGTTGACCAAGAGTTCCTTCCCTTCCTGGTCCCCAAAATACTGAGTCATCAGTGTCATATCTTCCTTTACCTGATCAGCGGATGCTTTTTCCATCGCCAGCTCTAAAAGAGCGCGTGCATACTTGGCGGCAACGACGCGGTCGGAATTCATGATAGTTTCTGCACCTTATCCACTTCATCAATAAAATCATCCAACAAACGCTGCTGGACTTGTTTGTCAATGCTTTCTCCCAAGATGCGTTCAATTGCGGTCATGGAAATCTCGGTCACCTGGCTGCGCAACTCGCGAATAACCTGATCCCGTTCTATTGCCAAATCGCGCCGGGTTTTATCCAATACCTTCTGCGCCTCATCCCGCGCCTCTACCAAAATGTCCTCTTTGGCCTTGTTTCCCTTCTGGATCGCGCTGTTGATCTCTTTGCGTGCGTGCTCCTCAATATCCGAGAGGCGACGGTGATAATCCGCTTCCAATGACTCAATCTCACGACGACCGTGATCCGCCTTTTCCAGGTCACCAGATATTTTCCGGGTCCGTTCCTGCATCATCTTGGTCAACGGTCCCCAAAATAGTTTCCATACAACGACCATGGCCACCAAAAAGGTGACGACTTGAGTAATTAAAAGCGGCCAGCTGATTTCAATCATAATAAACCTGCTCCTTTGTGCTCCCGCAATTCCCCTGCACTGAGGCGCGGGGAATTCGCGGCGAATAAATTAAATCAGATAACTGACAAATGGATTGGCAAACAAAAGAATCAATGCAACCACCAGGGCATAGATCGACAAGGATTCGATAAATGAAATACCGATAATCATCGCTGTCTGAATCTGACTGGTCGCCTCGGGTTGACGGGCAATCCCTTCCACGGCTTTACCCACCGCAGTTCCCTGACCAATACCACCGCCAAAAGCCGCCAAACCCAATCCCAAGGCTGCGGCCACCGCACAAGCAATGAAATACCAGGTAGCATCGCCATTGGCCGCTTTGGCGGTTTCCGCCACATGACCCGCTTCTTCGCTGGCCATGGCCACAGACGTGGTCGCCAGTACCCATAGCAATGTTTGTCCAATTTTCATCATCATCTTTTTCACGTTGTCAATCCTCCTTGATATTTTTTCCTGCATTTATTTTCAGGACCCCAGGCCCTTGTTTGCCTTCCCTTTTTCCGCTTTCCGCTTTCCGCTTTCCGGTTTCCGGTTTAATGCCCTTCCGTCTGCATAGCGCCACCGATATACACCATGGCCAAAAGCATAAACACAAAAGCCTGAATAATACTCACTAAAATCCCCAATAAAATAATCAAGGGCCGGAGAACAAGCGGTACTAAGGTTAAAATTTCCTGAATCAGATTACCGGACGGCAGAAAAATAATCACCAAAAGCGCCAAAACACCGAGCAAAATTTCCTTGGCTAAAATATTTCCGAACAAGCGGAATGAAAGCGAGAGCGGACGGGCCAGTTCGCTGATCAGTTCGATAATCAACATAAAGGGTTTGAGCCATACCGGCACCGGCCCAAACCAGTGTTTGACATATCCCCAGACCCCCTGTTCCCTGACACCAAAATAATGGGTGGAAAAAAACACAACCAAGGCCAGCCCCACGGTAGTGGAAAGCCGGCTGGTGCTGGAAAAAAGTCCTGGAATCAATCCCATAAGATTGGAAACCAAAATAAAAAAGAAGAGCATTGTAAACAAAGGATAGAATTTTTGTGCTTGCGGCCCGATCATGTCATCGGCAAACTGATAAATAATATTTAAAATCCATTCCATAAAATTCTGTGCACCCCGCGGCACATGGCTGAGCTTGCGGGTGGCTGCCCAGGAAAGCAAACCAATAATTGCCACACCCAGCAGGCTCATCAGGATACTGGCGTCAAAGGGAAGATGAAATTCTACTGCTTCCGGAACTGCACTCATCGTAACCGCCTTAAGTCATCGATATTGAAAAACTGCTTTTTCGGTCATCACGAGCAGCTTGCCCGGCGCACTTGCCCGGCGAATGCCGGGTGCCGGGCAGCGATCTCAGCTCTTCCTTAATAAATCAAGAGATCGCGACCAAAGGAAGTCCCATACGATTCCCCAGCCGGTTGGAGCTGCGTCGCTTCCGCTCCTCGCAATGACTATTTCTGCTTTTTCAGAATCGACTAAGTACTCAGTGCCCGAAAAAATGCGGCAGGCATCTGTATAATCGTATAACCAATCAATACACCCGCGATATGAATCGCCGGTGCTTTGACGGCAAGGAACATCACACCGCCGATCAAAGCATACCGTAATAATGTATGCAAAAATAATTTTCGACGGACTTCAGGCAAACCTTTAGACAAAAATCGTCTTACGCTCAACCCGACCCAAACATAGCTGATAAAACCCAGAATTTCCCCCAGCAAGGCCCCCCGGCCCCAGGCTGGAAGCCCGGTGATGAAAAACGTAATTGGAACCGCGATTCCAATCACAGTCAAGATACGCCTAAAAAATGGCTTCATTTTTTGGTGTTTGAATCCCCCAAGGAAACAACTGTCCGAAAAACATTATAAAACCCTGCAACAATCCCCATCACCATAAAAAAAAGCATCATCCAAGGACTGCTGCCCAGCAAGCGGTCCAGCCAAACACCGATGGCTGTTCCAACGAAAATACAGGCTGCAAGCATGATCCCGGCCATACTTGCCTGGCCTAGTTGGCGATATTTTGGAAAATTTTTTTTTTGCATCCTGAATCAACGATTAAAATCGGCCGGTTTAAGGTCCTGAAAGAATTTTTTAAATTCAATCTTCTCTTTTTCATACTTGGATTTATCGGTGATGCTGGCTTCCACAATAACCTTCTCGGAAACAAAAATCGAACACTCTGCACGCAACCCCAATGCAATGGCATCGGAAGGCCGGGCGTCAATTTCCCACTCCTCGTCTCCGCGGATAAGCGATATCCGTGCATAAAACGTGTTGTTTTGGATATTATGAATTAAAATACGGTCAATGGTGACGCCCAATGTCTCCAGAATCGATTTCATGAGGTCATGCGTCATGGGCCTGGGAACATTAATTTTTTCCAAGGCAATCAAAATCGCATCCGCTTCATAAATGCCGATCCAAATAGGCAGATATCTTTTCTCTTCAGGGTCAGTCAGAATGACCACCGGTATTTTGGAGTTGGCGTCAACCGCCAAACCCTTTACTTTCATCTCAACCATGGCAATGCCTCCTCAATCGGGAAGGATTATACCTAAACTGTTTGGTCAGAACAAGGGTAAATATGATTTCTGTCCTTCTTTTTTCTTTCCCAAATGTAGCTTCGGCTTTTTACTTTTTTCATAAAGCCCGAATTCAATATCCGTAACCATATGATATTTCAAACACCTTCTGCAAGAATTTCTACAGTAAAAGTGCGTAATTCTGTCTCAGGGTCCTGCCATGCATCGGCTGCCAAACCTGCCTTACCGACGCATAATTCACTTAAAAACGTTGCCAAATCCCAACCCGTATCCTGCGCCACCTGAGGAAGAAAAACCCCGCTATGCCCGGCTTGCGCTACGAGTACACCATCAATGCCCAAACGAATATCCCGGACCTGCTCCACCCGACGCATTGGAGAGAGCACTGAGATTTCAATATGCAGATCTCCCAATTCCTCAAAGCGGACTGGCGAAAAACGCGAATCCTCAGTCGCTGCTGCAACTGCCATGTGGCTGACAGTCTCAGCCAGCGGCAAATCACTCTCCAATAATCCAATACACCCCCGGAGCTGCTTGCGCTTATGAATGGTCACAAATGCGCCGCCCGGCTCCTGTAACCGTCCGGTCAGCTTAGCCACTTCAGACAAAGGCCGGTTACCCACTTTAGCTGTAATCGTATCCCGCGCTAATTGTAATAACGCACTTTTTTCTTCGCAGCTGATCATTTTTTCTCCTTCGCCTTTCATATCGGCGACTTCCAGTAGTGGCCCGGTGCCTTTACGTTACCGAGCAAGGACGCGCAGTACAAAAATACCGCAGGCAGCGTAGCGTCCCAAAAAAATATTATTCCTCAGGTCGGGCGCCGAGTATGGATACGAGCAAATAAATTACATATCATGCATATTGAGCCTGCGGATTTTTATTGCAGTTCGTAGTGGGGATAAAAATTCCGGGCCAGAAGTTTTCCCAAAGTTTGTATAACTTCCTGAACAATTTCGTGGTCGGTTTTATAATTATAAAAAGTCGATCCTTCAACTGATTTAAACGAGCCGTATTCTGCGGTCTCGCGCTTTGCCCAGATAATTTTACCGGTCTGTGTATCAATAAAACGTATGGTTGCCACCCCGGTGGCGACCCGCTGTGCATTCAGGGGCGAGGAACGAACATCACCGATCGCGATCGTCACACTACCGGTTACAATTGCGCGCACACCCAGCAGACGTCCCACCTGAATCGCAGACTCCATACTCATATATCCGCTGCGCACCATGGTCTGTTCCTGAAGCAACGCTTCAATCTGCGTGCGTTCCACCATCTGAAGGGCAGGTGTCGTCTCCAAAAGCTGAACCAAAATTTCGTCCGCCAATTGATACCCCACGGTGGAGAGAAAACTATCGGTCTCAAAAGGCAGTACAGCTACCCGGTTATAATAACCCATATCCGCCTTGGGCTGCACCAACACACGTGTACCGCATCCGCCCAACCCAATCATGATCGCGAGGATGACCAGACTTTTTCCAAAAAAAGATTTCACGAAATTTCCCCCTGTCCTACCTAAACAAATTATAGTCGCCCCCGCACAGAGCGTCAAGCCTATACCAATCTTTACCGGACTCAGCCTCACGTCACAAATCTCTCCCCGGTTTTCAGAAACGCAATTTCAAGCCGTCATAAGCCAGACGGATATTTTTCGGCAGTTCCTGCTCCGTTGCCTGATGGCCAAGCAGATGACACATGTGGGTAAAATAGGTTTTCTTTGCCTTAATCTTTTTTGCCTCTGCAACAGATTGCCCGACATGAAAATGAGTCGAATGCGGATGAGGACGCAGCGCATCAAGCACCAAAATTGAAAGCCCTGCGAGCAACTTGTATGAGGTTTGCGGAATTGCCGAAACATCCGTGCAATAAGCAAACTTTTTGACCCGATAACCAAAAACCCTGACCCGGCCGTGCCACAGAGGAATAGGCTGGATACGAATATCCCCGATGGCAAATGGTTTTTCCACCGGATGAAGATGCAGGCGGGGTTTCCCGCCGCCCTTCTGGGTATTTTTAAAAACATAGTCAAAACGGCGGCGCAATTGACGCAATGCCGATGCCGGACCATAAATGGAAAAAGGCCGGTCTGTCCGCTCGGAAAATATCCGCACATCATCCAATCCTGCGATATGGTCGGCATGGGCATGGGTTAAAAGCATGGCATCGACCTGTTTAATACGGGCTGCCAGTAGTTGCAACCGCAATTCAGGTGATGCGTCAACCAAAAGTTTGGTCTTGGCCGTAGCAATCACCACCGATGCACGGTGGCGCTTATCCCGGTGGTCCGGCGATTGGCAAACCGGGCAAGTACAACCGATCACCGGAATACCGTGGCTGGTACCCGTACCTAAAAAATGAATATCCATCGCATCCTCACACTTCAAAATATCCTGCAGACAGGTGTATGACTCCCTAATTTGCAAACTCAAGTTTGACAACACCGCCCATCTCTCGTAATCTATAGCATACTTCAATGATTTCAACCATTCAATTTCCCCGCTCTGACCCGGCACCCGGCATTCGCCGGGCAAGTCCGCCCCCGCATTCGCGGGGCAAGCTGGGCAAACGAGCGGGAACTTGGATATACTCTGTAAAAAATCATTACTACTAGTCCGTTTAAAAAGCCGTACGCGGCAAGTTAGACTTGGCATGACATCATTGCGCAGGGAGCGTTTTTGTGAATATAATAACCCGATGGCTAACCAACAGCCTTTTTCTTGCTGCCACACTTTTCCTTGGCACTGTCTGTCCGGCACCTGCTCACGCGGGAGACACGACCCCCGCCCCTACAATCCTGTCCAATGCGCTCGGAGAATTTACAGATATCATCACCTCGCCTGTTCACGGAACATGGGAAGGCTATTTCGTAACTGCGGGATTTGCAGCCGCTCTGGCTGCCGGATTCAATAATGATCTCAATTGGTACCACGATGTCCAGGATCACAGCAATGACTGGCAAGATCAAGTCATACCGCCTGCATCGCTTTTGGGTGATGGTTTTTTTCACGTTGTCGCGTATGCGGCTTTGTATAAATTGGGTAATGATTATGACCAACAAGTCGCAACCCGTGCCCTGGAAGGACAACTCAATGTCGCGATCATTGCAACGCTGATGAAAGCTGCTTTCACTGCCACCCGACCTGAGACCAACAACCAAGAACGTCTCTGGTTTACCGGCAATTTTTCTAATAAAAGTTTCGCCTCCGGTCATACCATGACCGCATTTTGTGCTGCCGCCATCCTGGGAGACGCTTACAATATTGAATGGATCACTTTTCCGCTGGCTGCACTGGTTGGCTATGCCCGTATCTATAACCAGCATCATTGGCCAAGTGATGTCATTGCAGGGGCGGGTCTCGGACTCCTTATTGGATATAGTGTGACGGCATTTCATCAGCGGCAAACGACTGAATCGGATGTCAGTTTTTCCCTGATGCCGACACGCGAAGGCGGCCAACTAAAGGTGTCATGGCATTTTTAACTAATTTCTGCTGTGAAAACTTTCCGCAGGACGAATACCAAAATGCCTACGCGGATTGTTGGTCGAGTACGCAGCGCAGGGTTTGGCTATTCATCTTTCAAACCTACTTAAAATACTTTATACACCGCCTTTTTCACAACCCCGTTATAATCTCTTGCCCATTAGCTGCATACGAGACCAATCATACGCGCAGGCTGATACTGGTCAATTAATGAAAAACGAACTTTCCGTAACAAGAACTAACTATTTTCTATCACAAAAACGATTTTTTCTTTTTGTTAATTGAATAACTTCAGGTTGGTTTTCAGGGTGAAAAAGCAGCGGCCCAAACCGGCTCCAACTGCTTTTTCACCCTATTTTTTCAGCGGAAATTTCAATGATAGAATTTCACTCTTTTCAGTCTCATTGCCCTCCAGATCAATGGCAGTAACTGCGTAGCGCCAGGTTCCTCTTGAGACTTGCCGAAACAGCAAAAAGTCTTTGGCCAACGGTTCTTTGTTGACCTGTTTAAACTTGCCTTTTTTACCCTTGGCCCGATACAGATTGTACATCCGGTTGATCGGCGATTTGTCTTCCCAATAAATAATCGCACCTTTTCCAATTTTGATGTACGTCGCTTGTACGACAGGCAGCTTGGACGCTTCCTGCTGCTGGTTCAAAGCAGCACTAATGTTTTTGCTTTGTTCCTGCGCAACAGCCAAATTGGTCTTGGCGGCTTCCAGGGATGCTTGTGCCTCGCTCAGCTTGGATTCCATGTCGCTGATTGATTTTCCCTGATAAACACCAAAATAATAATAGGCCCCTCCGCCGCCAATCGCCAAACCAAGCAACAGCATGAGAATCGCGGCCAGCGCGCTTCCTTTCTTACGCGGCGGTTCCGGCGAAACATCCGCTTCAGGCACGGCGTTGTATTCAGAATCCGGTGTTGTCATTGTGTTCACCTCCTCTCTTGTTTCGTTTGCTGCTTCTTGTTCTAAAACAGGTTCTGCAACTTCATCCCAAGAAGAAGGTGATGATTCCGGCTCCGGTTCAGCTTCCAACGCCTGTGCATAAGATACCGTCTCCTCTGCAGTCTCCGGTTCCATTGCTCCTGCCTGCGCAACCGGCTGCACCTCAACCTCATCATCCAATCCTGGAATCCCCGATAAAATGGACTCACCGGAATCAACCGCCCCCGCTCCGGCATGTGTTTCATCAGCACTGTCATCATCTGAACTTCCCTCTTGGACCACGCTCGTTTCCAATTCATCCACCGGTTCATCCACCGGTTCATCCACCGGTTCTTTCGTCAAGTCCTCGACTGCGGCAGGATCAGGAACTGTATCTGCCAAACCGGTATCCATGGCCACTTTCGGCGCCGGGACTTCTTCCTGCGGCTGTTCTAAAAAATCATCTTGCTCTCCGATTTCCTGCTCTTCCGTGGAAAAATCACTGGATAACGTCTCCATAAAATCATCCTGTGTCGCAGCTTCCGGTACAGGTTCGGATTCGGGTATTCCGGGTATTTCCCGGGGCGCTTCCGCCTGCTCAGTCATGGATTCTTGACGCTGTATGTCTGCGTCCAACTCCGGCATGGGAGGTGTATCCATCTGCGGCGGCATTGACATCTCTTGACTGCCTTCATCTCCCTGAATCGGCGCCTCCGGCGTCTCATTGTCCGAAGCTTCATCCGTCATATAGTCATCCGGAACTTGAACAGCTGACAGATTAATTTTCAAAGATTTGGCATCAATGCGTCGTGTGCGTTTTTTCTTGGGTTTGGCCGGAGCGTCTGGATCAACCGCTTTTTTTCGGGTCCGCTTTTTGACGGTTTTCTTGACAGCTTTTTTCTTGGTTTTGCGAACCTTGGTTTTTTTCGGTTCCGGGTCCTCCTGTTGTTTTTCCGGAGAAATCACCTCATACGGCCATGCCTTTTTTTCATCACCCACCTGTTCCAGCGGCACTTCCGGCGCAGGCGGGGCGTCTTCGTGCGTATGCGGTGCATCGATCGGCGCATCAATTTCCTGTACTAATTCTTCAACCTGTGAATCCGCCGGGATTTCCGGCAAAGGTGCCTGTTCTTCAACTATCCTGGATGGGTCAAAATCACTTGAATCACTTTGGGATTCTTCTGTCTTGGCCGTCTCCTCCGGCGCGGTATCCATGGACACCGGCACAGGAATTTCTTCTTCAAATACTCTGGACGGATCAAAATCACTTGAATCACTTTGGGATTCTTCTATCTTGGCCGTCTCCTCCGGCGCGGTATCCATGGACACCGGCACAGGTACTTCTTCTTCAAGTACGCTGGACGGATCAAAGTCACCTGATTCACTTATTGGCTCTTCCGGTTTAATTTGCATGGCAGGCACGGCTTCCTCTGACGTAACACTGGTAGAGGCGGAAACCGGATCATCTTCTTCCAATACTTTCGAAGGATCAAATGTCTGTGCTGTGCTGTCCCCATCTTGACCGGCTTCCGGTACAGATGCATCTGCCTGGGCTTCTTCCGGCGCACCCGCACTTTCCTCCGGCATGGGCTGCACAGGCGCATGCGGCGGCAACTCATCATCCCAGGTAGACTGGGTATCCGAAGGTATTTCCGAGAGAATCGATGCTATTTCATGATCTTGACCATAGACGGGAGGTTGGGGTTCCTCACTTGGTTGGTCTGCTGTTATTTCCGACGCCGGGGTCTCACCCAAATTGAGAAGCGCTTTGGTTTCAGTGGAAATTTGACCAGCCAACCCTTTGGCATAACCAACAATTGTATCGTAAACATCATTAAGGACATTTTGCAAATTATCCGGCATCGCATAAATCTGAGTCATACCATCAACCATAATTTTTACTTCTGCAATTTGTTCCAAGGTGGGATTTTCAAAATCAAAACCACGCTCCCAAAAAATCGCGCCCATAAATCCGCTAATATGAGCATAAAGCGAATCAGCTTCTTGTTTCAGACCCATTTCCGAATTTCCCTGGGTTTGATTCAAACGGCTGATGACGACATAAATCGAGAGCATACCATCCTTGACTTCAGAAGGGGTTAATTCCGCTTTCGCAATGAGTTCATGCAGCTTTTGAAAATACTTCTCCATCAAATCCTCCAGGGAGTTAAACCAACATTATATTATTACATCAATTCTAGGAATGCAACCTCTGAATACCTACAATTTATTTTTTTCGTTATCCCACCTGGAATAACATTTTGAAAATTTCTTGGTAGGGAAGGATCGCGACCCTTCCCTACGTTGAATAAAATATATTTTGTGCGCCTTCAATGTTATCTCTTCTAAACACTTATAATTACCCTTTCTTTTCAAGATCATTCATCAGCATTATATGATCCACCCGCTCAGCAGTAACTGTAAGGCCGCCGTGATCATTTTCAACCACACCTTCAACAACATAGGAACCCTTGTTTAACCGCTTGTGCCCATGTGCCTGGCATACCCGGGGAAACAAAACAACCTCAACCATCCCGGTCGGCATAACGTACCAGATCGCCGGCCGCCTCTTTGGCTGCAGGGCGAATACAAGATTCGCCCCTACGGTTCCGCCTCCTGCCGGAGCAGGCTGGCCCACTGGACAGTGTCGTAACCATACCGTTTACGGATAGCATCCGCCGCGATGTTTAAAGTTTCCATTTTTTCATTTTCCACAGTATCCAACAAAACTCCCTGCCCGTGCGCATTGACCAGCTTCTGGGCTGCGAAACCGACCAACCGGATACGGACCCGCCGGTCACGTGCCTTGAGCAGCAATGCTTCGGCAGCTTCGAATAATTTTTTATCAATATCTGTGGGATGCGCCAGCGTGAGTGAGCGGGTATGCAGCGAAAAATCCGCATAGCGCACTTTGACACAGGCGGTCGCCGCCCTGAGACCGTGCTTGCGCAGTCTGAAACCCACTTCGCAAACCAAGCGGTACAGGGCATGACACAGTACACCGGGATCAATGACATCCGTCGAAAATGTTTCCTCATGACTGATGGACTTGGCCTGCTCCCGCCGGGCTACCAGGGAATCATCTCGACCACGGGCAGCATCATGCAACCACATTCCCGTGCTGCCCATCACCTTGCTAACCCTCTCTTTGGCCAGATGTGCCAAATCTCCGATCGTGCGGATACCCAATGCTTGCAGACGCGGCTCGGTCTTGGGACCCACCCCGAGCAGTCGCCGGATAGGCAAAGGCGCCAAAAGTGCCGCTTCATGTCCCGGCCTTACATATAGAATACCGGCCGGTTTGGCCAAATCCGAGCTAATCTTGGCCACCACCTTGGAAGTGGCAATTCCGATCGAGACATCCAGACCCAGTTTTTCTTTCACCTGCTTTTGAATAATCTCCGCTGCCAACAGGGGTGGACCAAAAAGCCGAACACACCCGGTATAATCCATATAGCCCTCGTCCATAGAGGCAGGTTCCAGATCAGGTGAGTATTGCTCTAAAATATCAAAAAAAGCACGCGAGTATTTTTGGTACGCCTGAAAATTTCCCGGACAAATCACGGCCTGGGGACACAAGCGCCGAGCTGTCGCCATCGGCATCGCGGAATGTACACCAAATGTACGTACCTCGTAAGAAGCAGCCGAGACCACGCTTCGGCTGCCGCCGGGCGAGACAATGACAGGTTTACCGTAGAGGGTGGGATCAAGTTGTCGTTCGACTGAAACAAAAAAAGTATCCAGATCAAGATGGAAAATACAACGAGGCATGAGACAACACCTGACTTTCAAAAAAAACATGACAATATTTGGATAAAGGCGTTGCCCGCAGATCAGCCGCCGCAACTCCCGCCAGGTAATTGCATTCGCACCGATCAGTTGGCAACGCCCTTAGACGTTCACGTTCACAAAGGTAATAATTTCAGGCTAAGTACAATCACAAAGGTCCCGAGCGTACCATTGACAGTTTCAATCGCAATCAACTTGGCCGGGTAACTGCTCTGAATCCACATGGCAAAAGAGCGTGGATAAATCCGAATGGCTGCAAAAATACCGGCCAGCGTAAGGGCTGTCATCCAACCCTCCGGTGCAGGAAAAAATTGACGCAAATACACATAGGCCGCAGCAAAAATATAGATTTCCACCTGTGTGCCTAGAAACATGCGGCTCAAATAACATCTAATATCCGGCCATTGCTTCATGCCCGGATGGTTCTCCAGGGATTTGTAAATTCCAGCCACCACAGAATTTTGGTACAAGCCGCCCACAACAATAAAATGAATCAAACCCGCCACCAATCCCCAAAATAAAATACTAATGATCATTGTCCCCCTCCATTCACCGCAGAGACGCGGAGCGCGCAGAAAAATTATTGAAATTAACTTCTTTAAAATTATTAACCATTCTTTTAATTCCATTTTTTAAAGTTAAAACATTGAAATTAATTAGTACTCCTACTTTCAAACCAGTTAGTTTTAAATATGTCAATAATTGTGCTTCATGTATCGGTTCTAATTGTCCAACAGCTTTAAGCTCAACAACCACCAACTTCGAAACCACTAAATCAATACGATAACCACAATCCAAGTTGATGGTTTTGTATGAAACCGACAACTCTTTTTGCCGTTCAAAACAACACTTCCGCAACATCAATTCATGACACAAACATTCTTCGTATGTTGATTCTAAAAGCCCGGGCCCCAACATCGAATGCACTTCTATCGCTGATCCAATAATTATGTTGGTAATATCATTTTCATGACCATTCATTTCTCACCATAATGCTGAAGATTTTTTTGATTTTCATGCTTTTATCCTAATCATGCCTTTCTCAGCGCCCTCGGCGTCTCTGCGGTGAATTCCTCGCTCACCGCAGAGTCACAGATATTTTCATGACTTTTATGCCTTTACCCTATTCATGTTTTTCTCTGCGTACTCAGCGCCTCAGCGGTGAACCCCGTCTTTCACCGTCGTTGCATGCGGCGGAGCACGCCGATCACAATTCCCTGAATATGCAGGTCACCCTCACTTATATAAATAGGCTGCATGGCGGCATTGGCAGGCTGCAACCGTACCCGCCCGGCTTCGCGGTAGAGACGCTTGACCGTGGCTTCGTTCTCGATCAATGCCACAACAATTTCACCGTTATCCGCACGGTTACGCTTTTCTACAATAATATGATCGCCGTCCAAAATATGGTCCTCGATCATAGAATCACCTTTGACCGTAAGCACAAAGGTCTCACCCCGTCCGAGCATGTCCTCCGGCAGCACAACACTTTCCGGCTGTTCCAGCGCCTCTATCGGCGATCCGGCTGCCACCATACCGAGCATGGGGACCTCCCAGGCACGCGGAACATCTTCGGGCTCCCTGACCTCTACATGCCGGGCCCGCCCCTCTTCGCGCGAGAGCATGCCTTTTTCCTCCAGTGTCTTCAAATGCTTATGCACCGTGGCCACTGATGAAAGCCCAAAATGTTCTCCAATCTCGCGCAAGGTCGGGGCATAGCCATTGGCGGTGATTGAGTGTTGTACAAAATCCAGAATCTCTTTCTGCTTTCTTGTAAGCGCCATTTCAAAACCTCATTTCTAGCTCTCTATTTTGTAGAGAGCGGGGGTTCGGGGGCGAAGCCCCTGAATCGAATAGGGGGGGCCAGCAGAACGCATCGGCGTTCGCGTCGGGGGGACCTACGACCTAAGGAAGTCCCTTACGATCCCCCATCCGGTCGGGGCGGTCCCTCCGAAGGCTCGCCGTTTTGCTCCTTCCAATTCCACCATTTCAGTAAATGCGGTTGATGGTGTTGGCAAGAGGCAAAGTATACCGCACAGCGAAATACATACAACATACAGCGGTCAACCTGTTTGCCTTGGTGAGCACAAAGCTGCATGTAGAGTGCTTCCGCACGTTTATTTTTCAAATCATCAATCCCCCGAATGCCCATGTCCCAGAGATCCTTGGCAATCGCGTCCCCCACGCCTGGGATCTGTTTGAGTTCTTTCAGGGTTATATTTTTTTCCGAGAGCTTCATATTATATCATCCTTTGTTTTAGAAGAGAGGGCGGGTGTGGTAGTAGGCAAGGCGCCCTCTCTCCCAGCTTGGCGGAAAGTCAGGGGACTAATGCCGTCTTTCCGCCAACACAAGCGGAGCTTTCGGGGGAACCGAAGGTTCCCCCGACGCAAACGCCGATGCGTTTTGCTGGCCCCTCCTATCCGAATCGGGGGCTACCGCCCCCGAACCCCCGCTCTCCATAAAAATAGAGAGCCGATTATCTGTGTATACCTCACCGCGGTCCGGCATCTGCGCAGCAATCAATTCAAAGGGATCTTCCATATTAGGAAATTCGCGACTCACCGCCTTTTTTGTAAATGGCTGATTAGGCGTTGTCGCCACCATGGCCAGGGGCAGCGCCATCTGCACACGACTTCCAATGACCGGAACCCGAACCGTGGCCACAGAACCGTACAAAAGCCCCAGGCTTGAACGTAACAATCGCACCTTTTTTGAAGTCTGAGGATTCGCTCGGTCGACCGGAAAAGCGGCCAACAACTCAAAATCCGCAGACTTCATTGTATCGTGCTTCGCCGACTTGGACGATTGCTCTGCCTGGCGTTTCTTTCTATTTTTCCAGTTGAAAATTTTTGGTATTTTTTTCATCATTTCCTTTCCCGGAAGAACGATGGTCTGATGAAATTCGACAATTAAATCTTTGATCACTTGGGTGGGGTCCTCCCCAGGACGCCGAAAGGCGCTGAGCATCATCGCGAAAAATGTAGGGTCTGAATTGCCGAAAAACATCTTGTTCTCCTCCTTTAGATTTTTTCTGTAGAAGCAGGTTCTCTTGTCCTGGGCAACCTTGGCACAGGAGGAGAACCCGCTCCTACAATAAGCTGTGCTTTCGGGGGCACCGAAGGTTCCCCCGACGCAAACGCCGATGCGTTTTGCTGGCCCCTCCTATCCGAGTCAGGGGCTTCGCCCCCGAACCCCCACTCTCTATTGCATAGAGAGCCACCGCCTTCCTGGGAATGAATCCGCCTGGTCTCCGCTACGAGACAACTCAAAATCCATCTTCAGAAAGCGAACAAAAACCGAAAACCAACCTCAAAAAAAATCTTGTGCTCAACTTCTGTATCATGTTTACCATTTGTTCGTATTACTGTCAAGTTTATTTTCGCTTTTCTTTCGCTTTTTGTGAAAGTGATTGATTTTAAAGGATAAAAAAATCGAAAAATAATTTCCTCACGCTAAGACGCAAAGAAATAAAAAGTCAAAATCACCATTTCACACAGATAAATTTATTAAGAAGTATGGACGTATTGCACCCTAAAAACGGACATCAATGACAATACTCCCTTACTTGGTTGTCGTTTTTTTGTTTTTGGTCATTTTTTCCGATCGGGTAATCAGCTTTGAAAAGGAAATATCCAAAGCATTTGAAATGCTGATGCACATCTGCAAGGTAGGATTGAATTTGCCGCGCTCAATCAAGCTAATGGTTGTCCTATGAACGCCCGCCAGTTTGGCAACCTGCTCATAACTCATCTTCCGTCGCTGGCGTTCCTGACCTATCAAACGCATGAACTCTTTAACAATAGGATCAAGTTCCGGCTTACCCATACATATCTCCCCTACCGTGTGATATGTACGAGTAAATAGCACTTGACATTCCCTGTCTATGAGAATATATTCTCTATGCTATCATTCCCCGGAGGTTCTGACATGGAGATTATCAATCCTCGCTCTCCCTTGGTGGTCGAGTTGTCGGATGAGGACATCACCTTGATGCACCTGGCTTTTTATGAATATAGGGACTATCTGAAGAAAAACAGAGCACTTCGCAAAGACAAAAAACGTTGGCGCATGAAAAAACTGGGCAAGCTCATTGTATTGGTGGATTTGTTGATGTGATTGAATTCTTGACACGCGGTACTCGTACCCTGGAAATGTTGATTGGCAAAGAGGTTTGAAGAAAAAGCGTAATGTTGGCTGCCGAAGATGTGTTTTGAACGCGTGGGAGGACTTAAGCTTTCAATATCACTCTTGCTTTAGTTCCAAAATATTTATCCATCATTTTTGCTACCTTCGTTTCTGCTTTTGAATGCAAGACATATTTCAAGCTATCCTCAAGTTCTCCTGTTAGAAAATTGGAAGCAGCCGAATAAACTATTGCATGATATGGAAACTCATCATCTAAAAAATAGTCATTCTTTATAAGCTTATCATTTTTATATAAATCACAATTTGACGCTACGACAATCTGCCCCTTTTGATTAAAAAATCTATCACCTTTTTCATACAAAACTGACATAATAATTTTATTAAACACTGGTTGTATATTTCCCCAACCACCAAAAGCCCTGGATAGATTTATTACTAAAATACACGACTCATCGTTGGACATAATATTTTTCGCAATTGCACGTTGTCTTTGCTTTATCTTCTCACAAATACATTGTGTGATACGTAGTTTCATATTATTTTTATTGTCATTGATCAAAATGCCAGATTCAAAAGTATCTTCTTCCTTATATTCTAAAATACCCTGAACCTTATTTTTTTTCTCCCCTTCTTCCGGCGCACTACATTCAAACCATATTTTTTCATTTTCATATTCCATATAAAAATCAAGCCCACCTTTATTTCCAACAGGTCGCTTAAGTTTCAAACCTTTATTCAGCAACAAACAGGCAAAGTGTACTTCCCACATTATTTGATTTTTTTTATTTTCATCTTTAGTTTTTAAATTACCTCTGAAATTAGATTCTGCCAATCCTGCTGCTTCATATTGGTCTATCAGTGATTTCATACTATACATTCATAATCCTCCTGCTTGTCCAGTCGCCTCTTGGGAAAAAAATACCTACCACCTTCTTTTCACAATCTTGAGCCATGCCCTAAATGCTCCAACCTTCCTACTTACTCATCTTCTCCAAGTCCTCCACAACCTTATACATATCAGACGACGGGTTATCTGTACCTGATGTTTCATGATATTTTGAAATCTGTTTCGCCCCTTTAATAGCTTTGTCTCGTTTATCCCAAATTGCAGCAAAATTTTCTTTTTTTGCTTTTTGATATTCCGGCATATGCTTATGCAACTCATGAATCACTTTACGACAATTCGAAGCTTGCCCTGCCGTACAAAAGGGCTTCGTCGTATATTTAAAATGCAACAGCATCCAGAATTCAAAACACGGTACCGACACAACCGGGATAAGTTTATTTGTAAATTTGCTATCTCTGATTTTTCGCATCGCATCATTAAATGTCGTATGCTTATCACGATCCATCACACAGTAAACCCGGTCATAATCCGGGTCTTTTTCTAATTTTGCAATCGCATGATTGACCACGCTCATAGGATCAGAACCATGCTCATCCTCGGAAATTTTCATATACCGCGAACTCAGGTTCAGATGCTTTCTAATGAATTTAAAATATTCTCTTTCAGTTTCCCCCTCACAAACGATGAGGATAATATCATAAACTGCGCGTACAGCTTCGCGGCGAACCAGCTCTTCTTCTTTTTTTATCCGCCATTTATGGTGCAATTGATCCGGTGCCATTAATCATCATCCTCGTCAATAAGCGGCAACGCACCATAACGACCTTTGAGATAACTCTTTTCCAGGGATGCTTCTGCTCTGGGAGAAAAGTCAGTCAATGGATAAAGTTCAGATGCATTTTCCTTGTTTTTCTCAGTAAACCAAATCTGATCACGCCGCATGATGTCTGTTTCCAGAAGTGATGTATCATGGGTTGTGAAAATAATTTGCGCATGGGATGTCTTGTTTTGCGAACTATGAAATTGTTCAATTAAAAATTTCACCATGAGTGGATGCATGCTTTTATTCAGTTCATCAATAAAGACAATTTTTCCCTTTTCCAAAATTTCGACCAAGGGACCGGCAATAGAAAAAAGTCTGCGTGTACCTTCAGACTCATATTCATATTCAAGCGCCACTTCTTTTTCATCATCACTACGATGATGAATCATATAAATATCATAGCGATCTCTTTTCAAAAACCGCTTTTTCATTTCATCCGGCCAATATTCAGGGATTTCTTTTTCATTCATCTTCACTGTTTTAACTTTAATATTTTCAATACTATTATCAGCTTTTTTCAAAAAACGAAGCAACTTTTTTTTTCCTTCATTTGTCTGTGAATATTTCGCGGAAAAATTTCCCGAAATAGCGTTTCCAAATGATCTGGTAACAAGATCTTTAAACCATTGATAAATCGGTTGTAATTGCGCACTGTTTAACTGGACTGCGGTTGATAAAAACAAGGCGTTTTTTCTGGTACTCTCTTCCCAAACTTTTCGTTGCCCTTTAAAATAGGGACCATAATTGTACACATCCACTTTTTGAGCACTATCATATTTCCTTTCAAACCAAAGTTGCTGCCTTCCCGCCGGATAAGCCATCAACCATTCACTCATGACTTTTTCAGTACTCACAGAAAAACCATATTGGTACCGGACATTATTTTTAATAAAGTGTATTTCAAATTCACCAGGCTTTTTAGTTGTATGACTGTCAAAAAGAAAAGGAATTGTAGGAATATCTTCGCCAGCTTGTGATTCTTTCGATGATTTCAACACGCGCGAACGCATAAATTGAATAGCATCTAAAAAATTACTCTTCCCACTTGCATTGGGACCATAAATAACAGCTGAACGCAATGCCCTAGGCATTTTTTTGATACCTGTTTTGAAAGTATTTTTTTCAAGTCGCTCAGCCTTGGGACTGGCTACCATACTTAAGGTCTGCTTCTCTTTAAATGACAAATAATTTTGGACACTAAATTCCAAAAGCATTAAATTATCTCCCTCGTTCAATTTAGTGCTAATTATCGTCGTTTTTTTACAAAAATCAATAGTTATTTTATGTTCAACTGCATTTTAAATATGATGTCCTTCCGTCATCATTTCAACAACTTTATGGTTATTCAAAAATAACTTTATTTTCAAAGGTTTTTCTTGAAAAAGGCTACCGAATTCACTAATAAATACCTTTACTATAAAATTATCCTTTTCTCTTTAATTTTCCGATATTCCGATTCCAGTCCTGTCCAGATTTTGGCTGAAACACCCATCACCATTTCCAACTGAATGGCAATTTCCGACGTAATGGGCTTGGTTCCTTTGATAATCTCATTGACCCTCTGAATTGAACGGCCAATACGCCGGCTCAGTTCGGTTTGACTTAGTCCGAGTTCTTCCAAGACTTCCTGCAAATATTCTCCCGGTGGAATCGGAAGGTCGGAATGCATTTTTTTAGTCACCATAGTGCTTGCTCACCTCTGTATTATTTGCTCTCTAAATTGAACTATTCACAAAAGATTAGACTTGAAATGGCAGTCTTTTATTTCAAAAAAGTGGCTGCATCCTAAATAATATACTTGGAATGTCTTAAATATTCTGTTTGGGGTGGTCTTTGCGGCTTTGCCAGTCCTTTGCTAAACGATTCCAATAGAGAGCAAAGGGGGAATCATCTACTTTGATATCAAAGAGCAGGACAGGAAACTTTGCTTCTTGCTTTCACTTCGCGCACTTAATACATATTAAAACCGCCGGATCGAAATCCAGGCGTGCAGCACTGATTTCCTGCTTGCAGCGCACGCAGAGTCCATAGTTCCCTTTTTCGATACGCACAAGTGCGGAATCAATCCTCTGCAAATTTAATTTCCGACGGCTCTGCGCTTCTAAGGCCATGGCCTGGGTCTGCATGGCATCCATTCTGGATAACCGTCCCATGCCGCATTGATCGAGTTCTACCGGCTTGGCGGCGTCTTCACCGATTTTCTCCATCGCTATGATTTCCTTTTTCATCACCAATAACCGGCTCTTCATTTCAGTCCACTGATAATCTGCCATCAATCCTCCCAACGCATCTATACAATCATTAAAACAATTGCCATGATCAGCACACACAAGGTCATGGCCACCAGTCCGGCCAGTGTGCTTTTTGCAATTCCCAAGCCATGTTCTTTGGCCATCCCTGCATAATAGGCCCCCATCAACCGGTCGGCATACACGTAGACCATATAAAAAAGTATGATCATGACAAGAAAAAACGACTTGTGATAGTCTCCATCCGGCCCTTTTTCCAAAAGTTTGTGTTGGCGCACGATTGCCAATACCGGGCTGATGATAACGGCCATCATATTGGCACTAAACGCACAACTCACAATCCGCAAGGTCTGTGCAAACCGTCCCGGCCCCCGGAACAGCCGTATTGCAGCGTGCAGCAGCAACGGTGTGAGTATGTAGAACAAGGCATTCTCAAGGAGCATGCCGCCAAATCGCCCCATCCTTTGCCTGAGACAAAAACCGCATCAATCATCACACCGATCTGAGTCACCAAAAATGTGGCAATTAAAAAAAATGTCCAAAATTTTACATCCACGGCCTTAGGCAGGTTCGCCACGAATACTTTCGGTTTGATCAGCAATCCCTTGGCAGCCGGCAAATAATCTTTCATAAAAATACTCCCTTGATGATTTTTCAATTTATCCACCCCTATTATACATAGTCTTTCACCACGACCGCATGGAAAACCGCGCTGTGTCGAGGGAAACTTTTTTTTGAAATATAATTTAATTCCCCTGAGAAGAAAGGCATAATTGACACCTCAGGAAATCCATCTGGCCTGGCAAGCCGGTGCGACGATGGTCAAAATATTTCCTTCTAAATTTTTCGGACCGGACTATTTCAAGGAAATCAAGAGACCCTTCAGCACTGTCCGTCTTCTGGCCTGCGGTGGTATTACACCGGAAAATTTAGGGACGTATAAAAAATGCGGTGCTGATGGATTTGCTGTTGGTGGAAGTATTTTTTCAAAATCACGGCTTGATCAGGATGATTTCACCGCCATCGGAGAAAATCTCAAGCAGTATCTGGCAGCTTACAAAGCCGCCGCCGCATAGTCAAACCGACTAATTTTCCTCATTGGGTTTGCTACACCCTACCATACCATGCCGGAACATGGCCCGTTCCATAGGATCTACCAATTGACCGGGAAATGGAAATGCCACGGCACGGCTCAAAAGCAAACGATCAATCAGATACGCCAGAAACCGAACCGCATAGTCCGGCTCATAATTAAATTCTTTATTCATCAATGCATCCACCACGCCATAGCGATCAGCCTTTTTCTCAAATTTAACCATAAAGACACACTCGCCGGTCCAGCTGCGATGAAAAAACAGCCGGTCTTTTTCCATATAGATAAACCACTTCTCATCCTTATCCTCATGATTGAGACCATAACTAAGTCTGCGAAACTCTTTCGCATTGAACTTACGTGTATAATCAAGCTTAATACCGGGAGAAACCAGCGATTTAATTTTCCTGTCTTTTTTGGTCACGATTTTCATTTTTTGTCTGCGATGAGGTGCTTTTTCGGTTTTTTTCATATCAATCTCTTCGGTGGTAAAGCCGGCATAATTCAAAAACCCTTCCTGAAAAATTTTTTTCAGGATTTCTTTTCGCTTACTCATCCCATACTCCTTCAAACAAATTAATCCTATTGGATGTTTTGTTTTTTCAACGATCAGTGTTGATAAATATGTGAACAACAGATGCCGCACGTGCATATATTTATGTGCAAAGAATTCAAAAAAGATATAAAAAAAAAGATAAAATTGCAAGTAAAATATTTAACATTGCTACACTGAGCCACTAAAAACACCACCGACTTCATCCATGTCCACAAGTTCACTGTCTTTCCCAGCAAGACTCATGCGTATCGTTCCGGCATAAGCATAATATTGCCCTGTCTTTATAAAAATAGCTTTAAAAATACTTTTAAAACTGTTAAATTTAAAAAACTAATCCAAACCGACCCTTTGCCACTTATCTTAATGCAAGAAAACGTTGTAAAAATATTTATCATTTTATTTGGGAGGACTTGCCGATGAAACAGGTTCTGATCGTTTGGTTTTTCACACTGTGCTTTTTAATCACGCCGGCCCATGCTGATATATTGTATCTTAAGGACGGTTCGATTCTAAAAGGAAAGATCACTAAATTAGACAATCATTCTGTAGAGATAAACTCATCTGCCGGCGTATTGACTATTTCACGAGATCAAATAAAAAAATCAGAGGTAGGGGAAACGGATACCAACGCTTTGATTAAAGATAAAAAAAAACCTTCAACACCGGTCAAAGAGAAAGAAGAATCATTCACTTTGACCTCCGAAAAATCCGTTTATTCGGAACGTACTCTGGGATTTGGATTTGCCACCGGTACCTCCAGTGGTATCGGTCTGAGTACTGTACTCTACGCCTCTCCAGTGTCCTTTAGTTTTACTGCCTTTCCGCTGGATGACGGTTATTCTTTGGGTACGCAGATACAATTGGACCTTATTCAGTTCAAATATCAACGCTTCCATTGCTATTTAGGCGGCGCGGTTTTCAACCGCAATAATGAACCCTACTATCATTTGGGGGGTGGATTCGGCTATGGCTGGATGGTGGCAAAATTCATTGGATTTACTTTCAATGGCGGTATATTAGGCAGTATTAATTCCACTGACAACACCTCTGAACTTACCTGGGGCCCGGATATTAACTTTTTAATCCATTTTTATGTTTTATAACCCTACGTCGCTCAAATAAATATTATTCTTCCCAGGTTACGATCCATTTCCAGGGATCTTTCTGCTCGGTTTTTATGTCAATATGAACATTTTTTGCACCGGAAATTTCCATCGCACCTGCCATAAATCCGGCTGTGGTCTCTAAAAAACTTGGAATAAGCTCCGGATAACCGGATAGAAAAACAATTGCTTTTTTTTCGGACTCTTTTTCCACCCACATTTTTCCCTGATCATGAAACGCTGACCATAATTGGGTGGTTTTACTGATTAAATAAGGAACAGTGGTTATTTTTAAAAACACCTTGTAGATTCCATGCAAAGCTATTTTGGCCCTTTTTTTTCCCATTTTAAAAACAGCTTGCGGATCTCCGGGAAAAACCACAGCTGCTGATTTTTCAAAAATTGCCGCAACTACCGGTGCCGGAAATTTAGCCACTGGAATGGCGGTTTCATAAATTTTTCGTTCTTCCGGTGTAAGCAATTCAAAAAGTTTTTCTTCCAAAACAGGATTAATCTCACGTAGAATATCCCGATTTGCCACCACCCCGCTGCCTTTATATGTCCCCATCAAACACTCCTCTAAAATATATTTCTTAAAATTTTATTATGACACCGCCGAAAAACCCCATGATGATTTTCCCGAATTTTCGGTATACACGCATGTTGGCTGCGACAAGACGCAATCTATACCTGGCTGTAATCCGGCACCACGGCATTTTCGCCCAACACTGTATTGGGTCTTATCACGGTATAGCGCCCGATTTTGCAACCGGAGGCAATGACACATCCGGTCAGACGCGCTCCTTCGCCGATGCTGATATCATCCCATAACACGCTGCGCTCAATAATGGCACGCTGTCCAACCATCACGTTTTTCCCCATGACGACCAAATCGCCGATACGTGCATCCGTCTGAATGGCGCAATGATCGCCGATAACCGTTGGTGCATACAGCATGGCCTGAGGATGAATCCGGCAATTTTTCCCCATACGCAATTGCTTGTTGTTTTTCCAGGTTTTGCCCATCGGCAGCATGCGCATTTTATTTTCCAAAATATCCATGTGGGCCTGATGATATTTAGCAGTTGTTCCGATATCTTTCCAATAATTCCGGCTGGTATACGCCCAGACCCGTTCATTGGTATTGAGCAGGTTTTGAAAAAGTTGGCGCTCAGCGGAAAAATTTGTATTGACCGGAATCGCATCAAAAACTGCCGCATCAAATATATACAATCCTGAATTAATCCAGTGGCTCTTGACCTCATCCATATTTGGTTTTTCCACAAACCGCTGCACCCGGCCCCGCGAATTAAACAGGACCAGACCGTAGGCGGTCGGGTCGGCGACCCAGCTCAGACCGATTGTCACCATGGCTTTGTTCTTCCGGTGAATCCGGGCCATCTGAGTGAAATCCCAATCAGTTAATTCATCCCCATTCAATACCGCAACCGCTTCTGCGCCCCGTACATATTTTTGCGCATTTTTGATTGCACCTGCTGTGCCCAGCGGGGTTTTCTCCGTGGCATAATGCAGCTTCACGCCAAACCGGCTTCCCGTACCAAATGCCTTGCGGACCAATTCAGGTTTGTGACAGATGGAGAGCGTGATATCACGTACCCCGTGACGCTTGAGCAGCGCAAACTGGTATTCCAAAAAAGGACGTCCCACCATGGGAACAGTGCCTTTGAGCCGGTGGATGGTCAGCGGGCGCAAACGTGTTCCTTCGCCGCCGACCAGAATAATGGCTTTCACTGATTTGTCTCCTTGGCCTTATCCCGAAAATACTCATAAGTTTTTTTGACCCCATCACCAAAAGCGGTTTCCGGTTTCCAGCCCAGAATTTTTTCCGCCAAACCGGCATTGAGATAGATCGCCTGCAAATCACCGCGGCGCGGCGGACCGCTCAACGCCGGAGTTTGATTGTCCATGGCAGTCCGGACTGCCTGGTACACCTGATTGACATCCGTCGGAAGATTAGTGCCGATATTCAATGCCACATTCTCCCCTTTTTCCAGGGCCAGCATATTTGCCCGGACAACATCCCCAACAAAAACATAGTCGCGCACGCAGGAACCATCCCCGAAAATAGTCGGCGCTTTGCCTGCCAGCAGGGCTTGGATAAAAATAGAAACCACCCCGGCTTCGCCATGCGGTACCTGACGCGGGCCGTAAACATTGCCGTAACGAAACGTAACATACTGAAATCCCGTTTTTTTAGCATAAAAATCCAGATAATTCTCACCGGTAAATTTGGAAATACCATACGGTGAAGCCGGCTGCAAAGGATACGTCTCATCTGCCGGAAGTTTTTTCGGTTCCCCGTACACCACCCCGCCGGAGGAAATATAAATAACGCGGCGGACCGCATGCTTGTGACAGGCTTCCAGGATGTTGAGCCAACCAACAATATTTACCCGGGCATCTTCGCGCGGATTGTCTACGGATAACGGCACTGAAATTTGGGCCGCATGATGATTCAACACTTCGGGCTTGAACTCCGCAAAAACTTCCTCGACCTTGGTATCTGAAATATCCACCTGGTAGAATTTGGCATTGGGATTAACATTATCAATATTGCCGGATGAAAGATCATCTAAAACAGCCACTTCATGGCCTGCGGCAATATAGGCATCCGCCACATTCGAACCAATAAATCCAGCGCCGCCGGTAACCAAAATACGCATACAGCCTCCTCAAACGATAATGTCCAGTTGTATTAATATGTACAGAACGGCTACAGATTAACATAAAACACACCGAGAAAAAATAAATAATGTAAAACTCTGAATAAAACAGGCGCGACTTAAAAGACCGGAGAGAATTTCGTGCCTTTTCACCTCCGCTCAGGAGTGTTTTTTCCAATTACTTGTGAATTGTAATTACAAGTGCGACAAATTGGGATAAAAAAGAGTCCCTCGACTCAAGAAAACTGATAAT